>DASYEA010000690.1:0-2148 GCA_036499265.1 Schlesneria sp.
GCTGAGACGGCAGCAAATTAGCCAACGGCAGGCAGGTCTGTTGAGCCACTACAAGCGGCGACGCGGTAGCTCGGGTTGGACCGCCAGTGGAAGTTCGCTGGCAGAAGTGACGCAGTGCAAACTCGCCAGGGTTCTCAGGAACAATTTGTTATGGCTGACGACAGGGGCGGCAAAGATCGCTTCGCCGACAGGGATTTCGGCAACCAGTTCCCCTCGCCCTCCCACGCGGATCACGAAGACTGTTCCTTCTTCGCTGCAGCAGTAGAGGTGCTCACCAGCAATCACTGGTGAGGACGAAATGGTGCCTCCTAATCGGCGTTTCCATTGCAACTGGCCGCTAGCGGCCTCTAAGCAGGCGAGGACGCCGTCTTCCGTGATCGTATACAAGCGTCCATCGTGAACGACGGGAGACAGCTCGTCTCCAGCGAATTTGTTGTTTTGCCAAACAAGATGCGTGTTGGTCACATCACCTGAACCATCGGCGCGGATGCAGAGCAGCTCTTGTTGAGGGAACTTCGCCGAGGCATACACGCAGTGTTCGTCGAACGCGACTGAATTGGCGACGCGGTCCGCCGACCACTTGCAGGTCCAGAGGGTGTTCCCGGTGAGCGGGTCGTAGGAGGCAATGTGATCTTTGCCTGCCATCAGCAACTGATCGCGGCCAGCAATGCGGGCGACGACTGGTGTTCCGAAGCTATCAGACTCGGGACGAAGTACCCGCCAGACAACTTCTCCAGTTTGACGATGAAGCGCTGTGAGATGACTCGCACCGACGAGCCGATTGATTCGAGCGCCCTTGTTCTCGGCCGCGATGATGACGAGGGACTTATAGATCGCTGGAGAAGAACCATAACCCCACTTCGAAAAATAAGGCCCGGCTTCTCGTTTCCAGACGATTCGTCCATTCAAGTCGGTCGCCGTCACCCACAGTCCGCCATTGAACGCCGCCGCCACGTAAACATGTGTCCCGTCGCAGGCCGGCGTCGTTGAAACTTGTGAGCTTCGCGCTGGCAAAGACTGGATTCCACCCTGATGCAGTTGGGATTGCCAATGCAAGCGCCCTGAGGCGTGATCCAGACAGGCCAACGAAATGGATTCTCGCGCCGTATCGATGACGGGCAGAAATAGTTTCTCACCCCAGATGCAAAGCGCGGCACGACCGCGACCAGAGATCGACGCAATCCAACCGTTGCTGCTATCGCCAGGCAGCCATTGAGCCGGTGGATTGGCGACCGGAGCCGTGTTGGATTGGCTGGTCCCACGAAACCAGGGCCAATCGCCGGGCCCCGGACGTGCGTCCATCATCGCAAAATTCACAGACTCTTTCGCGCGATTGATTTCGCGCACGCCTGTATTGCGAAGTGTGCCCAACAGAAGTAGCCCGAGCAGCGTGATCGACGCCAGAACTCGAATATTTCGCAACAAAATCATCATCACGACAGCCTCCTGCTGCCGATTCGCGCGCTCAGTCTCTTAGGTCTCTGGTAATTCATTGAATGGATTCTGTATTCGATGCTCATCGTCAGCCCGCGAAGAAATCAGGCGGCCGCCGCGGGAGTGTCCCACAATCGCTGATAGACAGGGCAGACGGCTTGAAGTTCGCTGTGAGACCCCGTCGCGACGACTCTTCCATGATCTAGCACGACAATTCGCGAGACATATTCGAGCAACGCTGGCGAGAGCGTATGGGTAATGATCACTGCGGTTCGGCCGTGAACAAATTCCTTCAGGGCAGAGTGAATCAGAACTTCACTCTCGGCATCAATCGCCGAAGTCGGTTCATCCAGGATCAGTAGTCGAGGATCTCTTAAGATGGCACGCGCCAAAGCAACACGTTGGCGCTGGCCCCCGGATAGCTGGCGGCCTCCTTCGCCGACGAGAGTGCGGAGTCCCATTGGTTTCTGGTCAGTGAAATCGAGGACGTGGGCTCGCCGCGCTGCTTCCCGGACTTCGTGATCAGTGGCCGACAGTTTTCCGTAGCGAATGTTTTCAGCAATCGTGTCGTCGAACAACAGGACCTCTTGGGGCACGATGGCGATCTGATTGCGCAGGTCATGCAACCTCGCTTGTCGGATATCCAGATCGTCAAACAGAACAGTCCCTTCGTCCGGGTCTTGAAATCGGGGCAGCAAACCGACCAGCGTCGAT
>DASYEA010000691.1:0-5622 GCA_036499265.1 Schlesneria sp.
GAAGCATCCTCTGGTCGGGCAGGGGGGAAACGGCATAGAAGCCGCGTAAGCAATGATACTCCGAACGGGGGTCGCCACCAACCCACTTGCTCACTTCGGGGTAGCATCACTGCGCAACGGTCTATATCTTCCGCAGGCTGAGTATCGACAAACGTTGAAAACGCATCACAATTTGCAGTCGTTATGTCCGAAAATGAAATCGACCGCCGTCGCGAAGCTGTTACCCGCGCCCAAACTCTGGTCGTAAAGGTCGGCACCAATGTGTTGTCGACAGACGACGATCAGTTGGATGCCGATCGCATCGCCTCACTGGCTGAACAGTTGCATCTCATCTGCGCGAAGGGACGAAAATTGGTTCTTGTCTCCAGCGGAGCCATCGGTGCAGGCATGGGATTGTTGGGCCTGAAACAGCGACCCAAGGATTTACCGCATCTGCAAGCTGCCGCGGCCACCGGACAGGCGCACCTGATCCATATCTATGATAAAGCCTTGCGGCCGCACGGATATCATGCCGCTCAGATTCTGCTGACAGCGAATGATTTCAAGAATCGGTCGCGATATCTGAATGTCCGCAATACGCTGCGGACACTGGCAGAATACGGCGCGATTCCAATTGTGAATGAAAACGACACGATCAGCACCGAAGAGATCAAACTGGGTGATAACGATCGGCTGGCGGCGATGGTCGCGGGGCTGATTCAGGCGGACTTGTTGATCATTCTTTCGGTCGTGGACGGCTTGCTCACCGGTGATCCGACTGATCCGAGCAGTCGCCGGCTGCCGCTTGTCGAGCGGTTCGACGATGAATTGCTGAACTTAGTCGGGGCGTCGAAAAGCTCGCGCGGGACCGGCGGTATGAAGACGAAGCTGGAAGCGGTGCATACGGCCACCGCCGTCGGTGTGAATGTGGTCATCGCGAACGGCAAACGTCCGCACGTTCTGAATGAGATTATGAACGGCGATGACATCGGCACGCTGTTTCTGGGAGAAGGGGACGGCGTGTCCGCGTGGAAGCGATGGATTGGCTATACCATGCCACCAAAAGGTCGCTTCGTGCTCGATCATGGGGCTCGCCGCGCCGTCGAACAGCAAGGTAAATCATTGCTGGCGGCGGGGATCGCGCGTGTCGAAGGCGAGTTTTCCAAAGGCGAAGTTGTCTCGCTCGTGGATATCCAATCGGGTGATGAGTTCGCCCGTGGGCTGTCGAATTACGATTCCATTGCGGCTCGCACGATTGCGGGTCGGCGAACGGATGAAATCGCGAAGACACTTGGTTCAATTCCGTACGACGAGGTGATCCATCGGGATAATCTGGTTGTAACGAGTTTGACGAAGAATTGACGGCCGAATCGAATGTAGGTCGAAAGATCGCATCGACGACGCTACATCCGTGGTTTCCCGGTGTTTTGCGTGAGGGTGAATTGCGACCTAAAGTTTGGTCGTTGGAATCATTCACCAGAAAATGAATGATTCAGGCGACTGCTTGCCCCCCGCAAACTTAGACTGTGATGGATGACTATGGACGAGTACATGCACTTCTACAAGACGTTCCTGATGCGATGCTGGAACGAGATGGGACCGGAAGAATACGTCTTCACGCTTGTGGCCGTCGGCCTGATCGGCTGGTTCATGATGCGCCGTGCTGGCTCGATGACGTAATCTCTGCCGAGTCTGGCAACCCCGTGACGATAGACGAATGAGAACAGCCCGGCCAACACTGGCCGGGCTGTTTTTTTGTAGGCGTCGCACCCGAGTCACTTGGTGTGATGCGCGTTCGGCGGCAGGTAGTAATCACCCGTCATCCAATTCACGAGCAGGTCCAGTTCCTTTTCGGACAGTCGCTTGTCGTCGAAGACCATCATCGTGTTCTTATCGCCGTAGAAATCCGCGTGAGCTGGATTTCGCAGGAACGCCTTCAGCCAATCGCGACCGGCGTAGCCAGTAAGCGTCGGATAGCCCGCTCCGGCACCGTCACTCAGCGACGTACTCTCGCCCGCGACCTTCATCGCATGGCAATCAACGCAACTGGACGACAACGATCCTGACTTCAGAGTCCCACCCTTAAAGATCTCTTTTCCGTCGGCGACCAACTTCTCATCGAAAGTTCCCAAGTCCGTTCGTCCCCCTTGAGAGGTCAGAAACTCGACCAGTGCCCTCAGGCTTTCCGCATTCGCGGGATCGGTCAGGGCCTTTTGATTGTCCTTGCACCAGCTCGACATTTCCCCGGTCAAAATCGCTTGGCCCTTTTCACCTGCATTTTCGAGCGGCTTGAAGGTTGAGTCGTAATCGGTGAGGACGCGGGTGATCCATTCTCGATTGCCGAAGTCTTTCAGATCTGCTGCAGTCGCGGGTTCCGGGATCAGCTTCTTCTCCCCATTTTCCTCAATGGTCTTCAGGATCTTTTGCAGCGTACCATCGTGTCCGTCAAAGCGATGGCAACTAGAGCAGTGTCGAGCGAATAGGCGGGGCCCTTGGGTCAAGGGGTCGTTGACCAGCAGTTCGCGAGCCCCGTTCTGCGGGATCCCATCCCGTGCTGCCAGCACGACGATGCGGTGCGCATCGCGCTCTGCGAAGGCCAATTTGGCCTGATGTGATTCGTTGTGGTTGTCTTCGATGATCGTCATTCCAGTCAGCACAGCGACTGCGGCGAGTACTGCCACCAGGAATGCTCGATTGAAGTAGTGCCCCCACTGAGATTTACCGATCAGCGGCATTAGCACCACAATGATCATCAACGCGGTTGGCACGTAGATCGCCCCGAACGCCACTCCCATCTTGGAAATCGCGGGGAATTCGAGGAATCGAAACAGGAACAGGAAGTACCATTCCGGCCGAGCCGGGAAGTCTTCACCTGCGTCAGCCGGCGCGCTCAACTCGGCCGATCTCGTGAAGGTGAAGTACAACACCAGGGCCAGTGTCAGCAGGCATCCCGCTGCATCGTACAGCACTTGTTTTGGCCAGAACGTATCGACTGGTTTTCCTGCTGCCGAATGCGGGACGGTAATCCCGTGCCGTCGAAAGACATAGACGTGTAGGGCCAGGAACACCGTCAACAGAGCTGGCAACAGCCCTGCATGTAACGCAAAGAATCGAGTCAGCGTGTGATGGCCGTAGGCCGAGCCACCTTGAGCGATCTGCTGCACTTGCTGCCCAATAAATGGCGTCGAGCCCGCGATGTTTGTCGCGACCTTCGTAGCGTAGTACCCCTTCTGATCCCACGGCAATAAATAACCGGTCAGTGACAGCCCGATCACGATCTGCATCAGGACCAAGCCGAGCCAGAAGTTCACCTCGCGCGGTGCTCGATAGGCCCCGTCCCAGACGATTTGCAGAAAGTGCAGGCCGAGCAAAATCATCATCGCTTGTGCAGCGAAGTGATGGATTCCGCGGACCAGCCAGCCATAGGCCATTTGGTGCTGGATGTAGTAGACACTTTCCCAGGCGGTCTGCGTGCTGGGGCTGTAAGCAGTCCACAGAGCGACGCCAGTGATGACCTGCACGATAAACGTATAGGTCAGCATGCTGCCCGTGATGTATCGCCAGCGAGCCCCGCCAGGAATCGGTTCGTTCAGAGCTTCATGAACAAGCAGCTTGTACCCGGTGCGATGATCGAGCCAGTTGAGAAGAGCCTTCATCAAATCGCCTTTTTCTCTTTGGTAGCGGTCTGGAAGTTCTGATATTTCACCCAGACTTCGCCGTCTTTGATCTCGGCTTCCAGGCTGTCCATATTGCGCGGCGGAGTCAGATTCTTCCGCTCGCCGTCCAGTTTAAAGGCACTCTGGTGACAGGGGCAGAAGAATTGCTTTTGAGCGGGCTGGTAGTCGACTTTGCAGCCCAGATGAGTACAGGTGTCGTTGAATGCGAGCACCTCCCCATTCGGCATCAGTCGCAGGTAGATGCTGCCAATCACGCGATCGCGGTAGATCGTCCAGGCGTCGACGATATCAGACTTCAGCACAACGCGAACGGGCGTGCCGTCCTCCGGCAAATCGCTGATGTTCCCCGCTCGTAGCAAGCCACCGCCGGCTTCTTTACGCTTGCGCAGGATCGGATCCATGAAGAACAGGGTGCCGGCGGCAGCGGGGACTAACCCGGCGATGCCACCCGCGAGGACCGCCAGCAGGCCGATGAAACCGCGACGCGGTGCCTCTGGGCCATGAGGGACAACGGGGGGTGATTCAGGCGACGGATTTGCCATGCAAGCGTCCTTCGTAAACACAACGAAAAGCTGTTAATTCAAGTTGCGAAAAGGTCATCGAGGGTCGGCAGGCTAAGGTTATTCAAATCAGCGGCGGGGTAAGCAAGCGGATGTCCGGCGGGAGGCATGTATCCATCTCAATCGATTTGATAGCAAATCGTCAAGGCTTCGCGACAGAACTCCGCAGGCTCAGAATCTTTTCTGTCATTGCTTTTCGAGCCTTCTCGATCGATTCCGCGAGTGGACCCGGCAGTGTGGCACCCGCCGCCTGACGATGGCCTCCTCCCCCAAATTGCTCGGCAATCTGAGCCACATCCAGGCCTTCCGTACGGCTGCGGAAGCTGACTTTCACCTGCTTGCTTTGCATCTCGATTGCGATGAAGGCACCGCGAGTCCCGGTAATCTTCAGGCACTCATTCACCAGGTCTTCGGTGTCGGACGAAACTGCCCCCGTCTCTTCGAAGTCCGACCAAGGGATCGAGACGTAAGCCAGTTCGCCATCGCAGTCGAGCACCATGCGAGACAATGCCCGGCCCACCAGATGCATTCGAGCAATTGACGCCTGCTCGTAGAGTTCGCGGAAGATGGCGGCAGGGACCGCCCCGTATTCCATTAATCTTGCGACCCGCGTCATGGTCTGACTGGTCACAGCCGAAAAACGGAACCACCCCGTGTCGGTCGCGATCGCTGCAAACAAAGCCGTCGCCGCCTCTGCAGGGAGGTCGATCTTCAGGAACTGAGCGAGATCAAAAATCAGCGAGCCCGTTGCTTCGCATTTCACATCTTTGAATTCGGTCGCTCCCAGATCGTCCGCACTCACATGGTGATCGATGACAACTCGTAACGCGGCCGATTCGCGCATCGCCTTGCCGACGTCGTTGAGCTGGATCCAGGAACTGGTGTCGACAATGAAATGGACTTCCGCCGCGACAATATCCGCGACAGTTGCCGTCACACCCAACTGCTTGACATCCTTCGTGGGGTCAAGAAAAAACAGATTCGATGGCGTGGGCGAGTGATTAATGATCTGCACGCTCTTGCCCAGTGAGCGTAGCAGGTTGGCCAACCCGATTTCGGACCCGATGGCATCAGCATCAGGACGAACGTGGCTGGAAATGACGAATCGCTGATGCGCGTCGATAATTGGAAGCAGTAGTGCCCATTGAATGCTCATCGCAGCATCGTGGAATGGCGTTCCATAAAAAGCAAGGTTCCCCGCGAGCCTTTCGCGTTGTCCGGTGTCAAACTCTGACGAGTGGCATGTTCATTCGCAGCGTCATCCTCGAAATTCAGACCGTGGTCATTCAACGGGTTGATTCGCTCGTGGATTGCTGCTTAGAATGCCGCCGCTTTGGGAATCTTCCGAAGATTTCCAACTCGGGGCGGTAGCTCAGTTGGGAGAGCGCTGCGTTCGCAATGCAGAG
>DASYEA010000692.1:0-4535 GCA_036499265.1 Schlesneria sp.
TCAGAACTCACCATCGCCCGACCTCAGCAGCGGAGCGGCCTGCTCAAGAGTTTGAACTCCATGCTGTTCATTCAGCGTGCCCTGAATCGCGTCAGGTGGCTGATATTTACCCGGGTATGGGGAATGGATATCTGCAAGTCGACCGTCATTTCGCTGAGCGCCAAGCTCGATCGGACTTATCCGCAAGGGATCCATATCGGCAGCGATAGCTATATCGCCTTTGGTGCCTCGATCCTGACTCACGACATGTGTCGTCGCCTGCGTACGGATACGACGATTGGAAACAACTGCTTTATCGGTGCCCATGCTCTCATTCTTCCTGGCGTGACAGTCGGCGACGGGAGCATCGTTGCCGCCGGGGCAGTCGTCACAAGAGATGTCCTCTCTGGCAGCATCGTCGCGGGCAATCCCGCGAAGGCTATTCGCTCGGGAATTGAAGTCGGGCGATTCGGCATTTTGGTGGAATAAAGCGGCTGTCATCAGATGACTGCACCTTGTGATAGAGAGGGTTGGCCGTGAGTCGAGTTGATGTGAGCATTCTGATCGTCTGTTACAAGGTGCGACACCTGATCGCGCAGTGCCTGGAGGGGATCTATCAGCATACTTCTGGCTGCACGTACGAAGTGCTGCTCGTCGACTGTTCTAATGACGGTACCATTGATCTCGTCCGTTCAGATTTCCCCGCGGTGCGATGCATCGACAATACTGAAAATCTCGGCTTCGGATGCGGCAATAACCTACTTGCGCAGCATGCGACCGGACGCTACTTGCTTCTGCTGAACCCGGACACGATTGTTGGCGACAACGCTATCGGAAACCTCTACTCCACAGCACTCGCCTTTCCGAATGCAGGTGCGATTGGTGGTCGATCACGACTTCCCAACGGGTCGCGTGATCTCGGTTGCCGACAAGTCATCCCCACTTTGAGTCGAATCGCAATCAGCGCCGTCGGTGGTGCGTCGATGATTCGCGGCTGGCTTCCTGAAGAAGCTAAGACAGCACGTGAAGTCGAGACGCTGCACGGAGCATTCATGATGGTGTCATCTGAAGCCTGGGAAGCCGTTGACGGCTTCGACCCCAGTTTCTTCATGTATTCGGAAGAAATGGACCTGTGCCATCGACTGCGACAGCGTGGGTACTCCATCGTTATGACGCCGAATGCGGAAATCATTCATTTGGTCGGTAGTGGGAAGCAGTTCGACGCTCGTCGACAACAGCTCATCGCGCAGGCTCGCATGCATTTTCTGCGGAAGCATTGGTCTCCATTGGCTTCGTTTACTGCGGCCTGTTTGCTCTGGTTGCATGCTCTCGTCAGATATGCCGCCGGACTGTTAGGAAGCACCTTCTCAATGAAACAACGAGCGAAAGAGCTGCGCGAATGTTACGAAGAGATTGTCCTTCGCCCGTCACGGTGGTGGTGGGGCTTTCGCTCTGACGTACAGATGCATTCCTCAACCTGACAATCCCTGTTCCCTTGGTTCTTCGCGAGTAAGCCGATGTTGACTACTCTAAAACGAGCGACGTTTGAGCCCGAGCGCAGCACGACCAGTCCAGCGGACGGTCTGCGGCGGTCGCGGTTCGCTCCGCTGCTGCGATCGGCTTACCAGCTATTCGGTTGTCATCGACGATGGACGATTGCACGGTTCATGCTGCTATTGATCAATCGACTTGAAGGTGGAGCGATATCATCGGCAACGTCTCGAGAACTGATGTCGAAATATCACGAGGTCGAGATCGGAGCCTACAGCTACGGTGATTGCTTCGATCCTGCCACCATGCCGAAAGGGACGTTCATCGGTCGCTACGTCTCCATCGCACGCGGTGTCCGCATGTTCATGCAGAACCATCCCGTCGATCGACTTTCGACTCATCCGTTCTTCTACGAACAAGGACTGAATGGTGCTGCGATCGCCGATGAACCGACTCAATTGGTAATCGGCCATGATGTCTGGATCGGTTGCAACGCCATCATCACTCCAGGGTGCAGACGCGTCGGAAACGGTGCTGTCATTGGTGCTGGCGCTGTGGTCACAAAAGATGTCCCAGACTTCGCAATTGTTGCCGGATCGCCTGCAAGGAAGATTCGAGACCGCTTTCCGACAGAAGTCCAACAGAGATTGCTGGCCAGTAACTGGTGGCTGCTGCCGTCTGTAGAAGTCGCTGCACGCCGCGATGAATTGGACGGACTGCTCGTCGATTCGCACTTTCATACTGCGAACAACAACGGTCAGACATCCGCCGAGAATCCGCGGGCCCATTCAATGGTATTGCCTTCGTCCTGATCCAGGATTCGCGTTTCACGATTGTTGGCACATCGAGGTGAAGACCATGGTTTCAATTATCATTCCTGCGTGTGACGAAGAAGCCGTCATCGGGCGCACCTTAAGCAGCCTGTTGGGGGATGCAGACGGCTCTGAAATGGAGATTATTGTCTGTTGCAATGGATGCCATGATCGCACGGCCGAAATTGCTCGCGCATTCGGTCCGACCGTTCGCGTGATCGAGACATCCAAAGGATCGAAAACCTGGGCGCTCAATCTCGGCGATGCAGCAGCCACTTCATTCCCCAGGATCTATGTGGATGCAGATATCTCCTTGACTTACGCGACGATCCAGAAAATTGTCGTTGCCCTGTCGCAAGCGGAAACACTGGCCGCGGCACCTCGGATGAAGGTTGACCTTTCGAACCGATCCTGGGCGATCCGTGCTTTCTACGATGTCTGGCTGAAGACCCCGTACCACTTGCGTGGCATGATTGGATCTGGGGTGTATGCCCTTTCGGAACAGGGACGCAGTCGCTTTGGAACCTTCCCTGACATCATCGCGGACGATGGATTTGTCCGAGCACACTTCAACCCTGATGAGCGTCAGATTCTCGACAACTGCGCCTTCACCGTGTTGCCCCCTGCATCACTTGGTGCGCTGCTCAAAGTGAAGACTCGCGCGACGCTGGGCAATCGCGAACTCAGTCGGAAGTATCCTGAATTGATCCAGCGGCTCAATGCGGCAGAGGTTCAGGAAGACAATCGCTCCCCTTACTGGAAACTGGCGATGCAACCGCTGATCTGGCCCAAGTTGGGACTCTATGCTCTGGTCAAAGCGGTCGCCGAAATGCGAGCGCGAACCCAGCTCAAGAAACTAAGCACGTACAGATGGGAGCGTGACGAGACATCCCGCGTCTGAGATGCCGTCTGGTCGTTTTACCAACTTTGCAAAAAACGTTAGGAACCTTTAGTGAGTAGCTCCATCGCCAACTTGGACAAGACCGACAGGCAGGAATCCAGACTTGCGAATGTGGATCGTTCCAAGAATGGTCGCCGAAAGATTCTCGCAATCTCTTCGCGAGGTGGTCATTGGATTCAATTATTGAGACTTCGCCCAGCGTTTGAAGGCTCAGATGTCGTATTCGTGACGACGGAACCCGAGTATCAATCAATGGTCGAAGGGGCTCAGTTTCGAGTGATCACCGAGGCAACGCGGAACGAGAAGCTACGCATGTTGAAAATGCTGATGCAGATCTTTTGGATCTTCTTGCGAGAGCGACCGACAGCCGTCGTCACGACTGGTGCCGCTCCGGGATACTTTGCGGTTCGGCTCGGCAAACTGCTCGGCGCGAAAACACTTTGGATCGATAGCATCGCGAATGCTGAAGAGCTGTCGCTTTCGGGGCGCCTGGCATCGAAGCATGCCGACGTCACGTTGACTCAATGGAGTCATCTGGCAGCACCGGGCGTCGTTGGTCATTGCGGAGCGGTTATATGATATTTGTCACTGTCGGAAACATGGATCCGTTTGACAGGTTGATTCGCGCAGTTGATCAATGGGTGGCAGAACGCTCGATGACTGAGCAAGTCTTTGCGCAGATCGGTAAAGGGGTCTACCACCCGCAGAGCTGCGAGTATATCCCATTCTTGACGCCCGCAGAATTCAAAAACAGATTTGCGAACGCACGTGTGGTTGTCTCGCATGCGGGTATGGGAACAATTATTACGTCGCTGGAAATGCGGAAGCCGATCGTCGTAATGCCCAAGCGTGCCAGCCTGGGCGAGCAACGAAACGAACATCAGCTGGCGACCGTTCGACACTTCCGCAGATCCAAACAAGTCCTGGTCGCAGACTCGGAACTGGAGCTCGGTAATGTCTTGGATCAAGTCCTAGCCGCGGATCTTGATGGCACTGCGGGGGCAGGGGGTGAGGCCAGTTGGCCAGCCGATCCGGGGTTGATTCAATTTGTTCGTGAATTCGTGTCCTGATCGATTCGATACGTTCTTTCGGAAAAGGAACAGGCTTTGAAACTTGTCGTCATCGGCACCGGCTACGTCGGACTCGTCACAGGGACATGCTTTGCTGACAGCGGCAATGAAGTGACGTGCGTCGATATTGATCCTGTGAAAATCCAGCAGCTTAGACGTGGTCAGATTCCGATCTACGAGCCAGGTCTCAGCGAAATGGTCATCCGGAACATTCAATCCGGTCGACTGCATTTCACTGTCGATGCAGCCGCCGCGGTCGCGAAAGCTCGATGCGTCTTTGTG
>DASYEA010000693.1:0-2950 GCA_036499265.1 Schlesneria sp.
GACTTCAGCTACAACATCGTCAAAGATCCGGTCCACATCCACGACTTCCACGCCACGGTCCTGCATCTGCTCGGCTTCGATCACGAACAGTTCACCTACCGATACCAGGGCCTGGATCAAAAGCTGACCGGTGTCGAACCCGCCAAGGTCATCAAGGAACTCTTAGCCTGACAATTGGGAACTTGTTTAACCGCGTGGGCACCGCCGGGCGCGGAACGCGGCGATGATCTGGATCAAAATGCTGGACTCTGCGGTTGTGTAACTTGCCGCTTAGTTTGGTACACTTTTCTCCAATCACATCTTTCGCTCCATCCCGACCAGCAGGAAAACTGGAATGGATATCGCGTTCGTCCCGAATTTTCTGCTCGCACGATTCGAGCAAGATGCGGAACGGCGAATTCATCTCAATATCTTTTTCAGCGCGATAATTCTATTCGTGGCGGCAGTTTTTGTGGCTAGTCGCCAAGCCACATTGGACGCCTTACCGCATGTCTGCCTGGTTCAAACGATCGGCGGTATTCCGTGTCCTGGTTGCGGCGTCACTCGTAGTATCTTCGCCCTTCTGATTGGCGATCTCAGTCGAGCTTGGCAGACGAACCCTGCCGGCCCGCTGCTGTGCCTTAGCGTTGTCAGTCAAGTGCCGATTCGAATACTGGCACTGACAGGCATATTGAACAGTAGGCTTACAATGGTCGCCTCACGCAGTATGACAGCCGTCATCCTGACTGTACTCATTCTGAACTGGATACGTTACCTCCTCTAATCAGGGCATCGTCATGGCAACTCTCTCTTGTCCGAAGTGCGGTGAACCGTCGACTCGCGGTGGTTTCAAGGCGTGGCAGATCATTGTCGCCATCTGCTTCTTCCCGGTCGGTCTGCTTGCTTTGCTGGCAGATCGTAATCCCACCGTCTGTCCCAAGTGCGGCCACTCCTGGCTGGCATGACTTTCTAAATCAGCTTGAATCTTCGTTGCGGTGCGCGCTGGCTAGAGGTATCGGCGCGCCTACACGTCGTCACGACAGTTGCCCTCACCTATCGACCGCAGATGTGGGTCAGATAGCTATCGATCTGATCCCACTCACCCTTTGCGACCACCGTTGCCACATATCCATCGGGCCGCACCAACCAGATATGATCCTCATCGAACGGTGGTCGAAGCGCCGGCGCCAGCACCTTGGTATGGCGTTCGATAATATTTGCACTTTGAGGGTCTCTCAATGCATGCAACACAAACCGAGGCGTAGCTCCCTGAGTCGTCAGGTTACTGCTGTCTGTGACAGGGACACGCTCACCGGCAGCTGGTCTTGCGTGCCCATGTTTGTTGATAACGGTGAGTGGACTATGCGGATACCCAATCGAAAGCTCGGTGAGTTTAGTTGCCATCGTCTGACGGACTGCAGTCATCCCGAATGCAAATGAAGCCACGTGATTGCGCAACTGCTGCCATGGACTCGATCGCAAGGTCGCCAGCGCCGTCAGTCGTCCCGCATCGATCAGCACCTGCTGCCCGACGGCGCTTCGTTCGATACTGTAGCTCCCGAGCAGCGGCTCCGCACACGCCAAACCGTGATGAACAAGAGCCAGTTTCCAACTCAGATTGAACGCGTCCTGCATCCCTGTATTCATCCCTTGTCCACCGGCCGGGCTGTGAATATGAGCCGCGTCCCCTGCCAGGAACACGCGACCGGCACGATAGTCTGCCACCTTCCGCTCGTTAATCCGGAATGATGCCAGCCAGATCGGCGACGAGACGACCAACCCACCCGGCCCTCGCTGATCGACGATTGCCTGCACTTCTTCCAGCGTCGGATCTGGGCGGCATTGGTCTGTCTTCACTTCCCCGACATCTGCGATCATTCGATACCTGCCCGGCGAGATCGGAAATAGAACCAACACGCCATCGGCATGCCAGTACGTATTCACTTCATTGGCATTGTCGGTCAGTCCCTGCAGATGCACATCCGCCAGGATCCAATCGCTCAGCATCGTGTTGCCGACGAATTGCATCCCCAATCCATGCCGAACGGCACTGTGAGCACCGTCGCAGCCAATCAGCCATGGAACTGTCAGCATCTCTTCGCGACCGTCTGCGCTCTGCAACGTCGCGATGATCTTATCCGCATCTGCCGTGAATCGAGTCAACTCCACCTGCCGCTCGATCTTTACTCCTCTGGCATTCAGTTGTTCTTCCAGCAGTCGCTCCGTGTCACTCTGCGGCAGCATCAGCGCGTAGGAATGCGGCGTCTGCAGTTCATCCAACTGTACGTGAGCAACCCGGCGAGGCCCCGCATAAATGTTCGCACCGGTCACCTTGAAGCCTGCATCAACGAATGCCTGGCTGTAGCCACCGCGATCCATCAATTCCAGCGTGCGGCTCCAGAGGACCAGCGCCTTCGACTTGTCAGTCCGCGCGGCCGCTTTATCGATGATCCGCACCGGTATTCCGAACCGCGTCAGTTCCAATGCCATCGTCAATCCGACCGGGCCCGCCCCCGCCACAAGCACTGCTGGCTCCATGCCTCAACTCCTTCTGATCGCGTTCGGAAAGTTGCCGCACCTATTTAAGTCAATTTGAAATCGATCGCAACCGCTGTCCGCCACCCGACTCATGAGGCTTCGTTTCTGTGAAACTCGTAAACAATTGCTCGAATCGCCAAACGTGTCGCAAATACAAGAAACCATTCCGCCTGTCCCGCCAATCTTCAGAGCACCGGTCGACATCATCCTGCTGCAATCCCGAGTTCGACCTGCATACACTATCGATATACAACGAGGCCCCCTCGGCCAGCCACCGACGAATCGACACAAAGGGATCTTGATGAAACCAGCCTCGCTCTTGACCCTCACATTGCTCGCCGCACTTACCCTGTCCCCCTCGATTGGATTGGCCGACAAGATCGTCGACAGCGACTTCGCCAAAGGTGACTTCGCGGCCCTGGGTTGGAAGACC
>DASYEA010000694.1:0-9349 GCA_036499265.1 Schlesneria sp.
GGAAGTATTCGCTGCGCCTGGCGGCTCGACCGACGGCCCCGGATCCCAATACCTTCCAGTTCCATACTCCACCCGTCAGCGTCACTTCACCCGCGGTCACCGTGCATGCGGGCCACTTGGTGAAGATCTCAGGATGGGTGAAAACACCGTTTCCCATCGTTCGCACGCTCGACGGCGTGATGATCTACGACAGCCTGCTTGGCAAGACCGCCGCGATCCGCATCCTGAATGCCCCCGACTGGCAACGATTTGAAGTTTGGCGACTGGTTCCCGAGAGTCGCACAGTCACCGTCACCGCCGAAATGCATTGCCTGGGCGAACTGTTGCTGGATGACGTGCGAATTACGGCGATGCCGCTCTCAGGCGAACTCGCCGAAGTCCCACGCAACGTCGACCCCAACGTCAAGCCGTCTCGCTTCACCCCGCTCGATCCATTCGACCTGCGTCGGTTCAACCCCCTGCGCGAGCGTAAGTAACCGGCGCGTCAGTGCATGAGCGTTGGATGCCACGTGGCCGGAGCATATGGATCTATACATCTCGCCCGCCGCGAGAGTCTGAATGATTGTTCGTGCCCGTTTTAGGAATCTCGCGCCGAATGGCTTGCGGGCGATATGTCCCTTCCTTCAGAGAATCCGACAACTACCAGCGGTTCTCTGGATTCTGTCGTCCGAACTCTTCCGTCGTCACATGATCCACTCCCGGAACCCCCGATTGCTTTGGACTTGTTGATAAGCAGTCAGGCTCACCGCAGCGACAGGCCGAATCAAGTTCACTACGCTTTCGACCGATCATTCGGCTTCAGGCCCAGCGATCGAAAGAAGGTATGTTCGGCCTACTCCATGAAGCGATAGTAGTTCGCAAAATGAACGATCCCGGCCAGATCGGTGAACCCCCGCGTTCTTGGCAAACGCAGCGACAAAGAACAAACCAGCCGCAGATCTCTTCACCCAAGAGATCTGCGGCTGAGTTTGTCGTCAGTGGGAGAGTGTCAGATCACTCAGAGAAGCGGCCAGAGCGAGTTGGATGACTACCGAATCAGAATCATTCGGAGTATTCGCCACGGCCATCGAAGCCTTGCACGTCACAGGTGTTGTCGCAGTTATCGATGTTGTCACGGAATTCGGTGCCGCTGCTGTAACCTTGGCAACCCTTGATTCCCTTGACGCAGAAGGTCTGATTGATCGATCCGAAGGCCGAACCGACGTCTTCCAGTTCATTGTTCACGTTCAAGGCGACTTCCGACAGACCGACGATCATGCCCAGCACGGCGATGGTCGAGACCAGAACCAATTCGGCGGAAACGATGAAACCAGATTCGTCATTGATCAGGGCAGCGAATGTCGTCATGGCGGAAGGTCCTTTCTGGGACGTTTGGTAAATCAACTCGCGAGTCTTACCTGCTGGATCGTCTCGCGTTGTGGTTTGCTGTCGTGTGGTGTTTCGCAGGATGAACATGTGTAAAGCAACCTGAATGCCAATCGTTTTTCGTGGTCAGTTTTCTTGACAACGTGACCTCACCACTTGCACATAACTACTGCAGACACAATCGTTTGCGAGTGAAACAAGAATGTTTATGAGGTGGATCGCGTGCTCATCAGCGATCGCGTCGAATGATGCTGAAACGCAACGTCCGGTGATGCCAAGATATTGCCGCAACGGCGGAACATGAGAGCCAGTAATCGGTTCCATCCGCGCGCTGACATCACTGAGGATGATGCCGGTGCGCAACACCGATAGGACACTATTGAGGGACGGCCAGAAGCCTAACCCTCACTTCGGTTGCCACACCATTCTCACCGTCTGATTGAATCGGTGGCATGCGGAAACCGGCGTTCGTAGCATGATGCCAATTCGATCAGAGGCGATTACCTGAGGATGAGCTTGATCATGTCGCTAAAGTTCTCGGTCTTGTTCGCGATGACATCCTTGAGGGGCCTTAGGGCATTGATGTTGGGGCTGTTCGGCCTGATGTGCGTGACCGCGGTCAGCTTGGGACAAGGGGACGCTGCCAAGCCGGTCGCCGAGAATCCGGCAGCAGAGGGCAACCAAAAACGGATCAGTGACGCGGCGCTTGGTATCACTCTTGGTCAGTTGGCGGCGGGCGACGTTCGGTTGATCGATCTGACTCACGGACTCAATGATAAGAGTCCGTTTTGGCCAGGGGATGACTATCAACCATTTCAACTCAAGACGATCGCCACCTTGGAGAAGAACGGCGTCTCGTCAAAGTCGTTTGCCATGCCTGAGCACTTTGGCACGCACATCGATGCGCCGTGCCATTTCGAAAAGGGGCAGGTGACATTAGATCAGATCGCGAATGAGGATCTGTTTGCTCCGGGTGTTGTCATCGATATCACGACCGCGGCCGAATCGGATCCCAACTATCGATTGACGGTGTCGGACATTGCCGCTTGGGAAAAGGAGTATGGTTCGATTCCTCGTCGTGGGATCGTGTTATTGAAAACCGGTTGGAATCGGTTCTGGGATAGCAATGTGCGGTATCGCAACCAGGACGCGATGGGCAAGATGCACTTTCCGGCGTTCTCTGCCGAGGCCGCGCGTTGGCTGATCAAAGAGCGTGATATTCGTGGCATCGGGATCGACACGCTTAGTATCGACCATGGTCCCTCCAAGGACTTCATCGTGCATCACGTGATTAACGGAGCAGGGCGGTACGGCTTGGAGAACGTCGCTGCCATTGAAAAGCTGCCACCTCGTAATTTCTTCTTGATTGTGGCACCGATCAAGATCACGAACGGGACCGGTGGTCCGACTCGACTCATCGCCGTATTGCCGAAATCCGAATAGGACATCACCAATGACAGGCGGAATAAGACTGCGTTCAGTCCGATCCTGATTCGCTCAGACCGAGAATCTTCTTGCCCGTACGACGCAGCGTTTCCAGTAAGAGATCCAGGTGCTGGGGTGTCGTCAGCGGATTAATGAGTGTCACTCGCAAGGCATCGGTGCCATTCAGATTGGTCGCGACGAGATAGAACTCTCCAGACTCGATGACCTGACGACGCAGCCGACGCTGAAATTCGCCGATCAGGGCAGGCGACTCACCTTGCAGTTCTGGCGGGAGGTGGCGAAACGCGACGATATTGCACTGTGGATCGTGCAGCGGCTCAAAATCAGATGCGGCATTCAGTTTTTGAAACAGGATCTGCGCCAACGCGAAAGTGATATCAACGAGATCGGTGAATAACTGAGCTCCGAAGAGGGACCATGCTCCCCACAAGCCAAATGCGGCCGCTCGCTTCGTGCATTCCACCGTTCGCAGACCGAGATCATAGTCGGCCAAACCCGGAGTTGAGGGATCAAACAGGTACGGGGCGTCCTGCTCAAACGCCAGGTAGCTGTGTTTCTTCTGCTTGTAATACAAGAAGGCACACAGCGCGGGGACGAATAACATCTTATGAGCATCCCAGACCAGGCTGTCAGCTCGTTCGAGCCCCGCGACCAGATGGCGATGTTGCGGACTGATCAAGGCTGATCCACCGTGCGCGGCGTCGACGTGCAACCAGACCTGATGCCGCTCACAAATATCCGCGATCTCATTCAGTGGATCGAACGCCCCGATGGAGGTTGAACAGGCACACGCAACGACGGCGATGACTGGCCGTCCTTCGTTGCGAAGTCCTGTTAAAATACATTCCAGCTCTTCCGTATTCATGCGACGTCGCTGATCGAGCTCGACCTTGATCACTTGCTTGGTCCCTAGCCCCAAGATTCCTGCCGCCCGCGCGATGCTGTAGTGAATGTCTCCTTGAACGACAATTACGGGCTGTGTGTTCGAACCGCTTAAGCCTGCCGACCAGCAGTTCTTCAAGGCGACATTTCGAGCTGTGAGGAGGGCATTCAGGTTTGCCAGCGATGCGCCATGCGTGACGTATCCCGCGTAGTCACCGTGTTTCCAGCCGAGATAACTGGCCAACTTGTCGACCATCGCCAACTCCACGGAGGTCGACCAGGGCCCCATCTCGTAAACGGCCATGACCTGGTTTGTCACTGAGCCGATGGCATCAAACAAGCCGGCCAGTGGGAGAGAGGCGGGAACTTGATGGCCGACGTATCGCGGGTCATGCAGATTTTGCCCTCGCGCGAGCATCTCCTGGATGAGCCGTTCGAATCGTGAGACCAATTCTGTGGGATCAGTCGAATCGCTGGCGGAGTCTCGTAACACCGCGGCGCGCGCGATGTTCTCTTGAGGAGCCGTCCAATTGAGCACTCGACCTTCGCTCGCTTGAACTGAGGCCAGATGTGCCGACAGCGTCTCGATGAATCGCTGCCCGGCGGTTCGCAGCAGTTCAGGATCGTAAGCGACCCGAATGCGTTCTCGAGCTGCTTGTGACTCGGGATCTGCTGACGAATCCAACATTTCAATGCCGCTCCTTCCGATGCATTTGCACGACAGACCTACGGCGGGAGAGAGTCCACAGTCTTGTTGAGGGAGAGATGGCGGAAGATCGATCACAAGATGCCGAATTGCGGCAGGGCCACGCAGCTCATTTCAGCGACAGCAGCGCGTTCTGCGCGTCGACTCGGACTCGGACATCCGCGTGATTGTTGATCAACGGCTTTAAGATTTCGCGAAATTCGGCACGATCGGGCTCGCTCATTTTGGGGCCCAACTTGGAGATCGCTCTGAGCGAGTTGGCCAGGATCATCGAGTACTCCACTTGCTCTTCCGCTTTTTCAGGTGGCTTCGCCGTCAGGGCCTGCTTGAAGACACCTAGACCGTCAGTGTTGCCGTTTCTTGCAAGGGCGATGGCTGCGTTGACGCAGGTCTTCCAATCGTCATTGCCCAGCAGGACGCGCAATTGCTGCTGTGCGGCATCGGACTGAAACAACCCCAAAGCAAAGGCGGCCGTTTGCCGCATCAGAGGCAGATTATCCGCCGACAATTTGACGAGCGCATCGACGGTATCGGGATCGTCCAGAGGCGACTCTTTTTCCAGCGCCCGCCCGGCGATCAAAGCAATCGAGGCCACGCCACTCTTACGGATTTCGACATCACGCGTCGGTTCGAGTGCTTGTAGCAGTGGAGGCATGGTGACATCGGGCACGTCCAGCAATCCCACGGCGCGCGTCAGGTACTCCTGAATGGAGAGGCTTTCGCGAGAACTGGAATTGGACTTGAGTTCACGCGTCAACTGATCGGCCAATGAGGTCGCGATCTCTCGATTCGAAGCCAGTTGTTGTCCGTCTTTACCGCGACGCCGATCTTGTTCCAGGACTTGCGAAAGACCGTACATGGCCCGATTGCGGATGTGTCCGTTCGGGCTTTGCAATTCCTCGACCAGCGATCGCCAGTCCTGCTCGACGGCGGCGATGCGCCCGAATGCGAACCAAACCAGAACGACCGCGGCCACGATCATCCCTGGCACCACAAACAGTTGAACGATAAAGCCCGCTGAGGGAGGCTGAACTGGTGGCAGATCGTCAGACAATTCGGGGTGTGGAACCGGCGCAGAGGAAGCGGAATCAGTCGGATTAGTCATTGTGTCGCCAGAAATTCAAAACAGCGCGGCCGCGAGACTGCCTCGACCGACGGTATCACGGATTATAGGCAAGTACTTTCCCAATTTCAGCCCGCTATCGGAAATGGGAAATGCACCTTGTTTTCAGCGGAAACCTGTGATCTCTTCCGTTGCCGGCAAGTGTCAGTCGGGGCTGATTCTTTGGCAGCCCAACGATACTCTCTTGTGGCGAGCAACCCATCAGCGAATATCACTGTCATGCCAGAACGACGACGCATTGCTATTGTCCTGTCGCGACTGCCGCGCCTGATTGATCCCCAGGCGATGTGGCTGTGCGGACTGCGGGCGGCATTGCGACGAATTCAAGAATCGGGAGATCTGGTCGTGATTGCGGATGGCACCGCAGGATCTGATTTTGTCCGCCGGGAGCCGAGCGATTACGGATCCCAATCGAAGAAACTACACTCAATGCCGAATCGGGAAATGCATCGCCCGATGAAGAGGGCGCGATTCCTCTGCAAGATCAAGCGTTGTTAGCGACGGCGGATCTCGTCCTCGCACTCCAGGTGCGAACCAATGGGAATATTCACCGTGCTCTGCAAGAGCGATTGGCTCGGAGCAGCCGGGTCGAGATCGTGGACTTGCCGCAGACGCACCCGCGAACCGTTCGAGAAGATCTCATTGAGAGGGGCGCAACGCTCTGGTCACCGTCGGGCGAGGCTCAGTTGCCTTTTTGTCGCAGTCTCGATTCGCCAGTGGAGATACCGTCTATTTGCGAACTTGTCCCGCAGCCCTCACCCGACGAATGGACTTTTCTATCGCATACGACTCGTGCCTGCACAGCGCCATGGCCCGGTCAGTCCGTGCCTGATTACATTGACTCGCTCCTTGATGATGCTGGCGACGCCGATCATTCCGCCATCGCGGCACTCGAACGAATCGTGACGCAGCGGAAACTGCGGGCGGCCTCGCGCATGATCCGTGGCGGTCACGCTGTCGTTTGCTTGACTGCGGTGCCGCTACTGGATCTGGCCCCGCTGCGCAAGTTTCAAACTCATCGCTCGCGATGGGACTTTGAACCGTATGGCCTCTGTATCCGCCAGAAATGGTTGCAAGACCGCGGTGCCATACCGGTCATCTACGGGGATGAAGCGACCTGGCAATCCTTGCGAGACGAAGACCGACCATACTTTCAGTTCACGTCCCCACCGACTTCATCACCGGGGATTGACTGGTCCGTGGAGCGTGAATGGCGGCATGTGGGAGATCTGGATCTGAACGAATTGCCAGCGGAGGATGGGCTGCTGTTCGTGCGTCATTACGACGACGCGGTGCGATTGTCGCGAAGTTCGCCATGGCCGATCACGCTGTGGCCAGACCCGCTGGAGCCAATGCTCGACTAACTTGGATTGCTCGCGTTCCGATAGCCTGCGCCTGCTCTTCCGTCATCCGGCGCACGCGGCAACCCACCAGCCGTCATTAAAGGATAAAATCCGATATTGTCCTAGCCTTGTGTTGGTCACGAATCCTGCTTCCGTGGCCTACAGAGAATCAAGTAGCCGGAGAGAACGGTCAGGGGGAGAACCAACCAAAGAAATGAGCATTTCCAATAAGATGTTGTATCGAACCAACCGCCATTTCTTGTGGGTTGGAAGCAACTCGCAATGGCGATCTCTGCACCAGGTATCCAAAACCTCGTGGAATATTGATAGTTATTTGGCGCTCCCAAATCATGATCAGGTTCCGCGATCCAATTCCATCCATCCTTGATCGAGGCAGAAACCAAAAGTTTATCCCACCAAATATCTTCGCGAATCCAATAGATTGAGCCACCACTACTTCCAAGGCGGGCTTCTTTAAGGTGCGTGTCCTTGTGGCCTTCCATCCATACTTGATCCGTGACCACATAGCTCCGCATCCAGAGGCCCATGAAGAGACATGCCATCATCAGAGTGACGCAACCCAGCTTTCGCCTCACGCCTCTAAAGAACTCACGCATCCGGTTCTCCCGCGGTTCTTGGTGGCTTCCGGGACGGGACTACGAGTAGATAGCCGGCGACGGATGCAGCGGCGGTGTGATGAAATCTATCCGCCAAGTCCTGCTCCGCCACCGAGTCCCAGATCTTCGCCGGTGAATCGGCCATGAGCAGCGACGAAGAGTGCGAACTCGGCGACTTCGGTGGGATTGTTTTGGCGCTGATCCAGTGCGATCTGACTGATAGCATCGTGGACTGGCTTGGGTTGCAGGTCCATCATCGCTGTGGCGGTGGGGCCGGGCGAGATGCAGTTGATGCGGACGCCATGCGGGCGAAGCTGCATCGCCGCCGCGTTGACGAATGCTGACACGGCGGCCTTCGTCGTATTGTAAACGGGATTCACGCGAGACCCCGAGCGAGCCCTGGTTCCGGCGATCGATCCCAACAGCAGGATGCTGCCCTGCTTCTGCGGAATCATCAGGTCTATGGCCGCGTGTGTGCAGTAGAAGGCACCGTTCAAATTGATGTCGACCGCAGTCTGCCATAGCGCGGGCGTGGTGTCGGCGAGCGTTTCCAAGTTCAAAATCCCGGCCGTATAAAACACGAACTGAGGAGCCCCCGCGCGTTGGCTGCAGTATTCAAAGAAATCGCGAACGGAAGCCGCGTCGCTGACATCAATCTTATGTCGAAACAGCTCCATTCCTGCGTTAGGTTCGAGGGCATCGAGGAGACGCTGATCTCGATCTCCGACGACTAACTTCGAGACTTGGCAGGACAGCAGTTGCACTATCGCGGCACCGATTCCACCGGCTCCAATCACGACCGCGGTGCTGTTTTTGTATCGTTCGGAAATTCGCGCAAACATGGCTGCTGCTCCGGTTCTGAATCAGACAATCACCGGAAGACTAGCGATCCCCGTGACGCAGGACCACGCAGAAAAATCTGCACGAAATTGCAAAAGTTGAGATTTAGCGTGAAAGAGTGAAAGCCATCGTACGTCTATACGCTCATAGCGAAGACGAACACGAGGCACATCAACACAAATCGATTTGATCTATTCCGATGTATTGTGCGTTCAAGTATTGTGTCTTTTTCGTTATATGAACACAGCAAACAATTATGCTGTAAACACTTCAGTCACGTGACTCACTAAAAATCCGCAAACAATAGACAACGTGTCTTTATTTTGTGAAAGAAACAGATACGATGTGGATTTATGTGGTGGAGCAAGAAACCGACAGGCTTTTGGGAGATCTCTGATGCGGCTGCTTCGCGAACACGTGATCGCTGGCGTGGTCGTCGCCACCTTGCTGGCCTTCGGGCTACTGATGGCGGACGAGCGCGAGTTGTCTCGGTATCTGGAGAATCCGTTTTTCAAGAGCAGCGACCACCGCATCACGATGACGACAGTCAATCATGTTGACTGGTCGGCGGATGGAAAAACGTTGCTGGTCGAATCGCGTTCATACGGCAGCGAAGCGCATCAGTTGTCCGTACACCAGCTTGGCGGCCAGGGCTATGTCCCGTCCTGGTGCGAAATCCTGAAGGAATCCCTCCGACATGCCACGTTGTCACCAGACGGAAAGAGTATCGTGGCGGCGACTCACTCGGGCGAATTCTGGTGGGTCGATTTGGAAACGGCAGCGGCCACCGAGCTTGTTTCGTTGACTTCAAAGGTTCCGTTCAAAGTCACAGCCATTAGCCGCGATGGACAGTTGATGGCGGGTTCTACTGCGGATGGCTCAATCTACTTGTGTAATCCCCGCCACGGTCTCGCGAAAACTCTGTCCCATGTGATCGACAAGGTGATTCACCGTCTTCACTTTTCGAATGACGGCCAGCGCATCATGTGTGTCTGTACCGACGGATCGATTGGAATTTGGGACACTG
>DASYEA010000695.1:0-3722 GCA_036499265.1 Schlesneria sp.
AACATATGAATCGTGAACCGTCAGTGTCTTCATTTTTGATGAGACGACATAGCGATGATGGCCATCAGCACTGAGACGGGAGCCGCCCAGGCCGCAATCGATTGTTTCGAGTAGTTGTTCTGCTTCATCGAGCGTCTCGCAGAGGTCTCCGACGGGATAGATTCGCGTCGTTTGTCGCGTCTCAGTCTTCTTGTGCGAGGTGATTTTCATGACCTCGTCTTCGACCACGTAGACCAGTCCCAGTGGCTCTAGAAGCAGCCTCAGGCAGGTTCGCAATGAAACGCCGTCAATTCTCAGCGAGACTTCCAGATCCGTGTCGAGGCCGTCATCCTGCATCGCTTGCTTATCGATCCAAATTTCGATGCCGCACTGTTTTTCAAGGCTGTTCAGGGCTTCTTCCAGTTTCTTGTCGGACCAGTTCGTCGAGATTGGTTCCGAAAGTCGTTGCAAGATTCTGGCTTCAGTAGGGCTGGGGCGTGGGAATGATGGCACGGCCAGGTGCGCCGGTGCTGGCGGGTCGGGGATGTCTTCTCTGTTCGGCTGCGCGTGACTGGGCGACGCTGTCGCCAGCAGGCCAGCGAAAACCAGTCCGGTAATTCGACTGGCGCGCGAGAAACAAAGACGGATCAAAAGCTGTTTGACCATGATTCCAGCCCTGTCATGAATTTGGGTGAGCAATTTTGAGCACGCGAATGCGTTGTGATGACCGAGCAATATCGTACCCGATAATCGAGAACTCATTGCTGATTTGATCTGATGAAGCTACGGGTGTTCCTCCGACCTGTCAATATGTTGCTGAAGACGAATGGTCCGGCAGAACTCAGCCATTCTTTCCTCAGTCTCAAGGCCTGAAGGCAAGTTCCGTAACGTCACCGCGTGCAACTGGTCCAGCGATCGATTGCGGTGGTGAGGCCAGCATCGCTGCACGGTCATTAGATTTGCTTCGGAGTGCCGACGCCTGGCTTCACGCGCGGTTGAGCAGGTTTATTTGCTGCCTGCGCGTCTCTAAGGGCCAGAATCAGCTCCTGCAATTTTTCCTGGTTGGCGAAACTATCGCGAACAGTCAGAGTCTTCATTTTTGATGAGATCGCATACCGCATCCCTTCTGAGGTTTGACGTGAGACTCCCAGGCCGCATTCCATTGTTTGGAGGAGTTCTTCAGCGTCCGTGGGTGTCTCGCAAAGATCACCGATGGGATAAACCCGCGTGACGACTGTTTCTGCGTGCTTAGCATCCTGAGTGATTTTCAGCACGTCGTCTTCGATGACATAAACGAGCCACAACGGTTTCAGTATTAGTTTCAGGCAACTTCCCAATGAGATGTCGTCCACTTTGAGCGAGATTGGCTCCGCGAGGTCGATGCCTTGTTCTGAGATCGAAACCGTATCGAGCCAGATTTCGATGCCATGTCGGTCTTCCAGATCGTTCACGATCTCTTCGAGCTTTTTGTTGGTCCAGTTAACGGACGTTGGTTCCGAAAGTTGCTGGAAGATCTTGGCTTCGGTGGCATTCAGCTTCGGGAATGATGGTACAGAACGGGGCGTCAACTCGGGCTGTTCGACGACGCCCGCGCCGCCGATCTGTGCGGAACCTGGCGTTGATGTCGTCAGCAGGCCGATCAGAACCAGGCCAGCGATTCGGACTGTGCGAGCGAAACAAAGACGGATCAAAACGTGTTTGACCATGATTTCGGCCCTTTCGGGAGAAGTGTGAGTCACTTTGTGAGTGTGCGAATTCGCAGGCCAGCGGATTGCTGATTTGGCTCACTGAAGCTACGGGTGCCAATCGGGCCTGTCAATATGTTGCCAAAACGCAACGGCGCGGCAGAACTCATCGATTCTTTCCTGTAGATCGAGGTCGGAAGGCAAGTTCCGTAATCTCGCCGCGTGCAACTGGTCGGGTCGACTTTTATACTGTACGTCCTTCGCCCGAATTGGCGGCGCTCGCTGAGAACGTCGTCGATCCGCGCGAGTTACGCCTCGCTAACAATCGCCATCCGGACCGTCATGACGCAAACTTCAACCCCCGTCCTCGGAGAATGGTCAGCCGCTGGCGGATCACTCGCGATGGATGGCGAATCGATCGCCGCCGCCGTGCAGGATATTTCTGCGCCGCTGGTGATCGTCAATACGACTCAGGGGCCGGCAATCGGTCGTGGTGGTTCAGCCAGTATCGGCCGACGATCAGGCGATGCGAATTCGTATCCTGTCACCGGGTTTGTGCCCCCGACCAGCTTGAACCAGTTGGGTGATCGATCGTTCCGTGAGGACCACGGTCTCAGTTATGCCTACGTCTCTGGAGCGATGGCCGCCGGGATCGGATCGGTCGAGATTGTCGAAGAGATGGCTCGCTGTGGCATGCTGGGGTTCTTCGGTGCGGCGGGGTTGTCGCTGTCTCGTGTTGAGCAGGCGATTGATCGAATTACGGCTCATCAGACTGCTGCGGCAGGGCGTTCGTATCCGTTTGGATTCAATCTGATTCACAGTCCCAACGAACAAGCGCTGGAAAAGGCGATTGTCGACCTGTACCTGCGTCGCAATGTCAGGCTTGTGGAAGCGTCGGCATATCTGGATCTGACTCCGCACGTCGTGCGTTATCGTTTGCACGGCATTCATCGCGATTCGAGCGGAAAGATCGTCACGCCAAACCGAGTGATCGCGAAAGTCAGCCGCATTGAAGTGGGGTCGAAGTTCTTCGCCCCAGCACCGGCGAAGATCCTGTCTCACCTGATTGAAGAGGGAGCGATCACGCCCGAGCAGGCGCAACTGGCTCAAGAAATTCCAATTGCTCAGGACATTACCGCCGAAGCGGATTCCGGGGGACATACTGATAACCGCCCTGCCCTGACACTATTGCCGACGATTATCGCGCTGCGAGATCGGGCGATGACTCAGTATCAGTTCGCGCAACCATTGCGAGTGGGAGCAGCGGGCGGGATTTCGACTCCGGCTTCGGCGGCGGCCGCGCTGTCGATGGGGGCGGCTTATATTCTCGTAGGGTCCGTTCAGCAGGCGTGTGTTGAATCCGGGACGTGCGATGCCGTTCGTCAGATGTTGGCCGAAGCGGAGCAAGCCGACACGACGATGTGCCCGTGTGCCGACATGTTCGAAATGGGTGTGAAAGTCCAGGTCTTGAAACGCGGCACGATGTTTCCGATGCGGGCCGCGAAGCTGTACGAAGCGTATCGAGCGAACAAAAGTATCGAAGAAATTCCTGCAGGCGACCGCGACTGGCTGGAGAAGAACCTGTTCCGCGAATCGCTAGACGAAGTCTGGCGGCAGACGTGCGACTACTTCTCGACGCGCGATCCGGCTCAAGTCGAACGCGGCAATCGCGATCCTAAACACAAGATGGCATTGGTCTTTCGTTGGTATCTGGGTCAGTCATCGCGGTGGGCCAATAGCGGCGAGCCTTCGCGACGGTTGGACTACCAGATCTGGTGCGGACCGGCGATGGGAGCATTTAACGAATGGACCCGCGGAACATTTTTGGCTCAGCCGGGACATCGCCGAGTCGCGACAGTTGCGTACAATCTGCTGTACGGTGCGGCGGTCATTCAGCGAATCAACGTACTGCGCAGCCAGGGATTCCCGCTACCGCCCGCTGCCGCTCAAATTGTCCCGCGTGAGATGAATCAACTGCGATCCTTCGCGGAACCCCACTAGTGCTTTGCCCGACCCAAGAATTGAAGTTCCGAAGATTCCGGCTACCTCGTAATGAGG
>DASYEA010000696.1:0-3739 GCA_036499265.1 Schlesneria sp.
ACATCCTCAGTCTGCTTTCACCTGATCCAAAAAGAGGATCATGGAAGGATTTCCGACGGCCGCGTAATGGCCTGTGAATTTCAAGCTGCCCGTCTTGCGGTCGACCTGAAACACGGCGATGTTGTCACCGCGCTGGTTGCAGCAATAGAGGAACTGGCCGGTGGGATCGAAATTGAAACTGCGTGGATAGTTTCCTCGTGTTCCCTCTTCGCCGAGATAGGTCAACTCCCCGGTCGCGCCAACGGAAAAAATACCGATGCTGTCATGCAGGCGATTGCCAGCGTAGACGAATTGTCCGTCGGCCGAGACCAGGATTTCGGAGCAAAAGTTACTGCCGGCAAACCCTGGCGGTAGCGTCGAGATCGTCTGTCGGGATGTCAATTGACCCGTTCGCGCATCGAAGTCGAACAGGACGATTGTCGAGCCTTCTTCCTGGATCGAGTAGAACCAGCGTCCATTAGGATGAAAGTGAAAATGCCGCGGGCCGTCTCCTGGTGGCAGCGACACCGTATGGTGTTCATTTGGAGTCAAGACGCCCGTCTTATCATCAAACTTCCAGACGAAGATCTGGTCTAGTCCCAGGTCAACATGCAGCACGAAGCGTCCCGAGGGGTCCGCTTCGATCATATGCGCGTGAGTGCGGTCATGCCCGCTGAACGCAAAGCTGCCGGGTGGAGCGTTGGTTGCTTTCGTGGGGCCGATCTTTCCCGAATCGTTCTTGATATCGACCGCATCGCCCAACCGACCATCGGGAAGAATTGGCACGACCGCGATCGAACCACCGAAGTAATTCGCCACAAGCAGAAATCGTGCCGAACGGTGGATACTCACGTAGGTCGGCCCCGCGCCGCCGGAACGAACCGTGTTGAGCAGCGTCAACTGCCCGTCGGCTCGATTGATCGAGAATGCGCTGACTGTTCCCTCTTTCGTCTCACCCACACGGTCCGTTTCATTGGCGGAATACAAACAAGTTCCGGTTGAGTTCAATGCCAGGCAACTGGGGCTGGTCCCCAGTTCGTAGATACTGCTGGGAGTCATGGCCCCCGATTGGCGGTTGACTTGAAAGATGTGGATTCCGCGACCATTGCCGGGTGGCAGATCGACCTGTGTCGGCAAGACATCTTTCAGTGGAGAACTGAAAGTGCCGACGTAGGCAAAGAGCGGCTTACTGGTGTCATCGGCGTAGGCGTTGATCGAGTCCGCGATCAGTGCGGTTGTTCCTGCCAGGGCGACAGAAGTCTTGAGGAACGAACGTCGCGAGCAGTCGAATTGAAGCATGGCAGTGATGGGCCTGTAGAGGATCTTCAACGGATCAAAACGGGAAATCATTCTCGCGCAGTAATCAATCTAGCCACAATCGGATGGCATCGCCAAGTCAGACGGTATGATGGCGTGTCGGGTGGCAGTCGTAATTTGGTGATCAGTTGCACTGTGGAGCATAAATCTCAGGGTGCCACGGTTTTGGAGTCCTCGACAAGGCCGTGTCTTTTCAGTCATTGGAGAATAGCCTGTCAGAAACTCCGCAACACCGAGTTCTGCAACGACGGAAGCTGATGAGCTCCAGATCCCTGGGGCTGAATTGAGGAAGAGCACGACCTTGTCGAGGACTCCAAAATCGTGGCACCCTGGCATTCCGTGCCTTGCTTGATCACCAGTTAACGACTGCACCCCGTGTCGGGTGGCTTGAATGCCGCCCGTCACGCTTGACGGCGACGATCGCTTTTTCGAGTCTTTACGTCATTAGCGAGGCCAGAAACAATCAGCGAAAGCACATGATGAACTCGATCCGTTGTTGGCAGGTTGACGCCTTCACAAATCGTCCGTTCGGTGGCAATCCCGCGGCAGTGTGCTGGCTGGAGTCGGAGGCCGATCCGAAATGGATGCAGTCATTGGCTGCTGAGATGAATCTGTCGGAAACGGCGTTTGTGCGGCAGCTTGATGACGGTCTTGAGTTGAGGTGGTTTACCCCGACGGTCGAAGTGGATCTCTGTGGGCATGCCACGTTGGCAACAGCGCACGCTCTATGGTCGTCGGATGTCGTTCCCAAGGATGGTCCGTTGCGTTTTCAGACTCGCAGTGGCCTGTTGACTTGCACACGAGATGGCGACTACATCGATCTCGATTTCCCAGCGACGCCACCAACTGAAGTGGAAATTCCAGCGGAGCTTTCCGATGCGCTCGGGCAGGTGCCGACTTATCTGGGCAAAAGCCGCTTCGATTATCTGGCAGTGTTTGACTCGGCGGATGCCGTTCGATCATTGAAGCCAGACTTCCGCAAGCTGGAACGGTTCCCCGTGCGCGGAGTTATCGTCACCGCTGCGAGTGATGACGACACGCAGTTTGACTTCGTGTCCCGGTTCTTCGCGCCCGCAGTCGGAGTCGATGAAGATCCGGTCTGCGGATCGGCCCACTGCTGCTTGACGCCTTATTGGGCGAAACGGCTTGGCAAGACCGAGCTGATGGCTCATCAGGTTTCGGCGCGAGGGGGCATCTTGCGACTAAAGCTCAAGGGAGATCGCGTCGTTCTGGGTGGGCAAGCGGTGACGGTTTGGCGCGGTGAACTGCTGTAGGCGGACGAAGACATTGCGACGTCGAGGACGCTGAGGCCATAGGTATCGACACACCTCTGGTGCATTCATTTTGCGACTCTTTGTCGTCTGTCATGAGGCCGGAAGGGCCGGCCCTACAGGCCTCAACAGGGATTTGAGGTGACCGATTCCAGGGCCTGCGGAGGCCCTCCGACCCTGGCTGGGGAAACTGCCGACCCTTCGGGCCTGAATCAATTCATCCAGCCGACCATCGCCACGCACGCCAGCAGCAACACGACGCAGCCGGTCCTTCGTCGCCAACCTCGGAAGAACTCACGCATGGTCAGGACTCGGGGGGGATAGAGACGGCATGCCATGCTAGTTGTTTCGGGTGCCACTGGCGACGGCTTTGCGTTGCCAGTGTCTTTTTGAAGTCATATTGAGCTGGCACTATGTGAGAAGGCTGATTGTGATACGGTCCTCTCACGCAACAAGGGCATCGTCACGCATCGTCACCGGCGTGAAGATACTGGCAGCCCAGAGCAGCCGCTCGGCAATTACTGCCGTCTGCAAATTACGTAGATGTTGACGACATGAAAATGATTCGAAGCGACTTATTGGTCAGTGGCTTTTCGTATCGAATTCTGCTTGTATATATGTTTTTCGTTGGAGGCGTGATAAGAAAGTTCAAGACGAATTTTCTTCATCTAGAAGAGCGTTACAGAACATATCGAGGTCGAACCAAGTGTCGCTTGATGAGCATTTACCGCCAAACTATTCCAAGCTTGATATTGCACTCAGGTCCATTGGTTACAGCTTTGAGGCGGCGATTGCGGATGTAATCGACAATTCAATCGATGCGAAAGCGTCGCAAATCGCCGTACGACTATTGGTTCGCGGGGGTGGGCCTTTCGATCTCATAGTCGCAGACAACGGTGTGGGTATGAATTCTGAGGTACTCAAGGAGGCAATGCGCTTCGGAGCAGACGTCTCGAGCGAGTTGCAAAGACTCGGAAAATTTGGGTTAGGGATGAAGTTGGCATCTTTGAGTCAGGCGCGCGAACTTCGAGTCGTCAGCTGGCGAGACGGAGACTTCGCAGGTCGCGGGTGGCTTGAGGATGGTATCAGCCGAGGGTTTTCAAGCACAGTGTTGGAGTCTGAAGAATGCCGCGCTCTGTTGAAGCTCACGCCTTCAACAATTCGCGGGCCCA
>DASYEA010000697.1:0-1738 GCA_036499265.1 Schlesneria sp.
CCGTTGTCTTTTCCGATGCCGAATGCAAGTTCTTCCTGACAGCCTCACCTCAAGAACGAGCTCAACGTCGCCAGCGAGAATTGCTCGACCGAGGCGAAGCGATCGCGCTGGAGGAACTGATGGCTCAGCAGGATTTGCGAGATGAACGCGATGAAACTCGCGCCTGCTCACCATTGGTCCCGGCCAGTGACGCGGTGGTCATTGATACGACGCCGATGACGCTGGAAGAAGTGGCGTCTTACCTGGAGGGTTTGGTTCGTAAGCGTCTCGATACCCCGGAGATGTTCTGAGCACACCAAACCTGTGCATCGCGTCATCTTTCCCACGCACTGCTTGGCTGCTGCGTATTATTACGGTGTGACGCGAAGGCCACGATTGGCCGCAAGTCATTTCGGTTGCGGGACGTAAGTCCGTGCGATGGTTTTTGATCTTCAAGGAAATGTCAATTTTGACTACGAATCCGACGCGAGTTGAGATTCGGTTTGTCCGTCGAACTCGTTCGATGAGAAACCGGAGGGGCTATGTGCGATCCAACTACGATTTCGCTGTCCTGGACACGTGAACCATTCAACTCAATCAGCCACATCATCGGTGCGCTGATTTTTGCGGCACTCGCCGTCCAATTGATTCGTCGCGGTCGAGGCGATCGACTCAGAACACTCAGCCTGGCCGTCTTGGCTTACGCTTCGATTCAAACCTTGCTGATCAGCAGCGCTTATCATTCGCTGTGGCCTGGTGCCTATCGCGATTTCATGCTGCGGGCCGATGTGGTTGGGATCTTTATTCTGATCGCTGGCAGCATCACGCCCGTTCATGTGATCTTGTTTACCGGGGTTGAACGTTGGGCTCCGTTGGCTCTCGCGTGGACGATCGCATTCGGCGGAGCCATTTTGCGAATCGCCTATTTTGACACCTTACCCGGCATCGTGGGGGTCGCAATCTTCCTCGCATTTGGTTGGGCGACCGCCGTCACCGCCGCGACTTTATGGTGGCGATTTGGCTGGAGATTCGTTCGCTTTGCGGTGTTGTCTGGATTGGCCTACACAGCGGGAGCGATCGTGCTCGTCCAACACGGACCAATCGTAGTCAAAGGGGTCGTTGGTCCGCATGAACTCTGGCACTTGGCGGTTCTGACCGGGTTGGCGCTTCAGTGGGCGTTCGTCTATCAATTCGCCGACGGATTGGCTCCTCGTCAACGAGGGATGTTGATTCCAGTCAACGAGGGGCCGTTGATCAGTGTGCCACTTGAGGAATGCCTGCTCCCGATGCCGACTACCGAAGTGCTATCCCAGCGTCGCAATATCGCTTGAAAGTTAGAGACGCTGGTCGATTGTCGAAGTTGGTGCATCACTTCGCAGAGATCATTTGCGACTCTTTCCAGACCAGTCCGGCTGCACCCAGGAAGATCAGCCATTCGTAGAATGCCAGATTGCGAGTCATCGAAGGGATGCCGCTATACATGAAGAAGCTGGCACTTCGAAACAGGACCAGGCTGGCATGCACGATCAGGCAAATCTGCAGTGAGGTCTCAAGTTGTTTCGGCCGGAGGAATGGCCACAGGAATAACAATGCCAATCCAAATTCCAGCCCACCATAGATGACTAGAGCGCATCGCACCTAAGTGTAGCGGTATCCACAGTTCTGGAAGTGATTTCGGCATTCGGGTTCTTGGAATTGTTGTGCGACTTGGCCGCAGAGATTCCAGAGTGCGTCGACGGTGCGGCGGGACTGTGAACGT
>DASYEA010000698.1:0-2262 GCA_036499265.1 Schlesneria sp.
GGGGCCGGAACGACGACGCTGGCCTTGTGCAAAGCGGCGGAATTCATGCTGACAACACAACCACCTCGTAAAGACACGCCATTCTGGATCATCGCGGAATCGTTTGAGCAGACGATGAATGTCTGCTGGAAAGAGAAGCTGCATCAGCAGGGGCACCTGCCACGCGGCAACATCGATTGGGCTCGCATTCGCTGGCACAAGCCCAACAACGACTGGCCGTTTGCCGTGCCGCTAAGGCCCTGGTCGGACGGCCGAAACTGGCAACTGGTCTTCAAGTCGTACGATCAGGGCCGATCGAAGATGCAGGGGGAATCGATCGGCGGCTTTCTGTTTGTGGAACAGTTTCCGTGGGGGATACTCGAAGAAGTCTTACGCGGCTGTCGCGAGTACGCCTTCACCGGCAACAAGCTGGCCGAGTTCACGCCGGTCGATCCATCGCTCTCAATTCCATTGCAGGAGATGGAAGAGAACAATTCGTTGCCGCCCGGTTGGGCGATCTATAGAGCCAACACAGAATGTGCGGTGGAAGCGGGCCACGTCTCGCAGCAATGGTTCGAGCAGTTCTTCGGGATGATTCCCGACGCGATGCGCGATGTTCGCATGAAGGGCTTGTGGGGCGGCTTCGAAGGGTCGATCTATCCCGAATTCGATCCCGCTCTGCATTGCCTGCCGCCGCATTGGATCGCTCCGTCCGGATGCCAGCATCGCCGCATGATCGACTGGGGCTTCGGCGTCGACAACGCCTTCTGTTGCCTGTTCGCCTGTCGCAACGGCGTCGGTCAGTGGTTTGTCTACGATGAGTACTATTCAACCGACACTCGGTACACCGTTGTGGAGCATCTCAAGGCGATCAGTGACCGACATCCGTGGCCGCTGCGTAACCCCTACTACGGTGCAACGTGGGCCGACCCGAGTAACATTAACTGCCATCGCATCGCGTCGAAGTTCAGCACGTACGCTCCGGGTTACGATGCCATCCACTGCCAGCCCGCAAACAACTCGGTCGAGGAAGGAATCGAACACGTCAAGTGGCTGCTGCGGACCGACGCGGCTCTCGCGATGGAAGTCGGTCAACCACAACCAAGGCTGTTCATTGTCCGCGACCGCTGCCCCAACCTGGTCCGCCAACTGCGAACGTACCGACGAATGCTCAGCGAACGTTCTGGATTGAACCCACGAGACGCCATCGACGCGCCGCTCAAGTCGGATGATCACGCCGTGGATGCGCTGAGGTACGGCTTGTTCTCCGAAGCCGCAATGCAGGGGCTCAGTCCTTCTATCATCGCCCGACAACACCGGCCGCAGCAGCACGGCGTTCAGATCAATTCATCGAGGTCGCGGCGAAGGACATTGTGATGCGTTTCCGATCGTTCTTCGCAATCAAAATCGAATCGCAGACATCTCGGCATTGGTTCCAATTATTGATTCAATTATGGGAACTGTCCTAACCTAATTGGTCAAAAACCGTTCTACACCGAGTTGTTTTCGTGTGGACCTAATTCATCGACAATTGGTTATCCCAACTTGTCGATCCTGAGGGAATTGCGATCAAGACGGTCAGGACACTTGCAACCCTGCAGAGGTTCGAGTCAACATAAATGCGTATTTCTGTCAAGTGCAACCCGTTGCATTTCGTATTGACCAACGTAATACTTTTTCGATAGATCGCGGCTGAACGCGATCGTCTCTTTTATCGTTCCTCACCAATGTCGCGAGTTTTTCGGGTGGAATGTGCCAGTAAAACCAGTGTTGCAAGCCCTTGTTTTGGCCGAGCGTGTTTGGACGCTTGAAGACGGGCGAAAGGCTATTTGCGGTACGTTCACCAAGGTCGTGTTAAGTAAGATAAATGAGAATCGCCCGCGAGACGCCAATGGCACTCACATGGTGCCCGGAGGTGGTGCTGGTGCGCCTTGGGCATACATTTCGCTTACAGGTGTCGCCAACGAAACGGTACTCCAGTTGCAATTTGTGAGTCTAAAGCGAAACGCTCCCGTGTTCAGCACGGAGATCCAGTTGCTTGGCAAGGATCGATTGGCGACGGTGGAACTGGCAATACAATTGCCGATGATAATGCCGACAGAGTCGGGTGGATACGCATTCGATGTAGTATGCGATGGTGAAATTCTGGGGTCTTGGCGAGTAGAAGTTGAGATTGTTGTGCCAGAAAAAGGTGAAGATGAAGGGAGCGAAAGCGATGATTCTGACGGCGATGACGATCCCGCCGAAGATATTGGATAACCATTGGCGTTAATCAAAGTGCAA
>DASYEA010000699.1:0-2775 GCA_036499265.1 Schlesneria sp.
CTGTTGTGGGTCATGCTGCGCAGTTCATGTATCGCGTCGATCAGCAGTCGTTGCCACTCTTCGGGAGTACGGTGCGTCTTATCAGCATCAGTCAAGAACGGAAACAATTGCAGTGCCAGGCCCACATCCATTTGGGCGACCGCCATCCGATCCAAGAGTGGATCAGGCAAAGTCCGCAGCGCCCAATACAGATTGGGCGAGTGATCCATCACAATCACTTCAGCGGTCATTTCGTTGGCGACGCTCGCAATTGCGGTTCCGATCAGGCTGACGATGATCGTGGGTGACTTCGCGACGTCGGTCGACATGCGATAGAGCATTCTCAGTGTGTTGATTGCGTCGTCGACTCGGTGCTCGGCAATTTCCACCTGGGCTTTCAGTTTCAATACGCGAGCCAGTTGCCGCATCTCCTGGAACTCGGGTAGTCGGTTGTAGATCACATCGAGTCCACGCAAATCTTGAAAACGAATGCCCCAATCGCACGTCTCGCATCGCGTCGCCGCCGCGATTTCGTCAATGACGATCTGGCGCGTGGTCAGCCATTTCTTCACATCATTCAAAGGCAGATCACTGGTCCGGCAGTCGTACCAGTCGTTCTCCGTGTGAAGTTGCTCAGGTAATGAACGCGGCATTAACAAGAGCGCACGCAGATAGTGAGCGGCCGCATTCCCCGGGACGTTCTCTGTCAAAATTGGATATAGCCGGTACTTCAGCGCCGGCGAAGATTCACCCATCGGAGTGATCTTCCAGTCATATGTTTTGACCTCTGGTTTTGGATCCGGAAACGCCTCGTCGCCAAAGGCAAGCCTTCCCAGGAGCAGGCCGCAGGACAACAGGAGAAACGATTTCACAAGCACTCCCGAACGGCCGGAATGCTTTCCTCCGGCCCAAGGGGCCAGCGCTTTTCCAAGCCAGGGTCGAAGGCCCTGGTTCCGGCACCACGAATTCGGCTTGAGACCTGAAGGGCCGGTCGTTTGATTTCTCATGGAGATGACATCCTCGCAACGGACCGGCTTTTCCTGGCGTGTGCTTCGCCACAACCAGTGGCACGCCTCGTGATAGAACGCTGGACAAAGTTTCATAGCTGCTCCTTCAACCAACGTTGAATCGTTTCTTGAGATTGGTTGCCGAGCAGGCTGGATCGAGTCAGTGGCTGTTCTAACGAGCGGCCTTCGCCGCGCAACGAGGTCGTCACCACTTGACGTTCCGACTGCCCGCTGGCGGCAATCAATTCTCGACGTGTCTTCCAAGCCTCGGCGAGTCGAGCGTCATCGGCATCGTGTCGTGGAGTGATCTCAATGGGCTGGTCCGCAGCCACTTGCGGTGATCGTGGAACCTGTCGTTCCGGCGGCGATGTCACCGTCTGCTTGCCCTCGGGAACCTCACGCTCCATGTACACAATTTGTGGTACTGGTGTGGGTTGCCACATCAGTAGCGATCCAAGGACGACGGACAGCAACGTCATCGCCACTGTGCATGCTTGCCAAACGCGATAGCCACGAACAGATCGCGGGATCTCTTTCGCTCGTTCCGTGCAGGCTTGGCCAGCTGCGAATAATAATGCTTCGCGATCTAATGATACGGAGCGAGCACCGAACGTACTTAGCCGACCAGCAAAGCCATCCAGATCGTCGGTGAGTGACTGTCTCATTTCTTCTTCCCGCGACTGTCCGTCGCTATCGGTTTGTCGGTCTGATGGGTGGTCTGGCATGGTTCCTCCAAGATCTGGCGCAGGGCGGTCAGGCCCGATTGAAATTTTCGAAACGCGGTACTGATTGACTGGCCGAGCATCTCGCCAATCTCCTCGAAGCCCAGGCCACCCCAGATGCGAGCAACCACGACTTCGCGCAATTCTTCGTCGAGTTGTTCCAGGCCCGCAGCAAGTTCACCTGCATCGAACGCGGGCTCATTCGCGGGATCGCTTTCCAGCTTGATCAATCTCGCCGCCAGCGCTTCATGTCGTCGTCGTCGTGTTTGCGATCGATGCGAATTGAGGGCGCGAGTCCGTACCACATGAAATAACCACGCCGCCACGTTATCGGGGCAACTCGGCAAACGAGTCAGTTCAAAAAACGCTTCCTGGACGCAGTCTTCCGGCGTGTCTGACCATTGGGACGCGAATAGCTCCAGTGCCGCAGCGTGCCGATCCAGCACCCCCGAAAGCCACTCAGCAGTGATCCACGTCCTCATGCGGCCAGTCCCTGTTGCGTCGTCTCATCCAGATGTCACCGACACCGGAGGTTTTTTCCACAAAGTTGGCGTGTTTGAGATGTTTTCGCCAACTTGACGGAACGCAACAGGAGCGCAGAAGATTAAAAGAGCTGGAGCAAATGCGACTTCATCGGGCGATGAGCAGACTTCAACTTTCGGGTGATCCCGATATGGGCAGTCGTCCTTCGATCCAAGTGAGAAGTTTGTTCTGATCCGATAAGCTCATTCGTTCCCAGATTCGAATTGGTGCTGCATACGGTGCCCCCATCGTGGCGGGCACCGGCATGCGACCGATCAGTATGTCTCGAAATTCGATCCGGATCGACCGAGTCGCCAGCGACCAGGTGTGTTTCAAAATGATGAGGTCATCAGAGTCGATGGGCATGACGCATTTCCGATATGGCAGGAACATTGCCACATATCGGCGGTCGTGCGTTCGGCCTTCGCCCTCAACCCGCGCCCGACCTTAATTTCTGCTGAACCTGCCGAGGCGCGGCCCTTTGCGGTCGAGTTCGCGTATGTGACTGTCAAGTCATAGGTTGCTCGTCCCGGAACCGGTCAATG
>DASYEA010000700.1:0-7878 GCA_036499265.1 Schlesneria sp.
TATTCGTCGTAAATGCGGCGTCAAAGGCACTCAGCGCGGATTCGACACCGACGCGCGGATCAGTTTCAACGACGGAAGAATCAAAGCGACTCTTCGCCGCGTCCGGGGTACGCAGCATCGTCCCCCCCAAATCGCGAAGGATCGATGAATTAGCCAGTGCCAGATGGATCGTTTCTTCGAGGCTTAAATCGAGATACTCTTCCGAATCGAGATTCATCAGCGATCTTGGCGCTGGTGTCGTTGCGAGAAGATCTTCTGACGGCGTCGGATGATCGGGAATCTCGATCTTTTTGGCGAGGTTCTGATAGTGAGCCGCATCGACCCCGACGACTGCGGGAGGCGGAGTATTCGCATGGCGTAGGCACCCACCGACGACCATCATGGTCATCGCGCAGATTCCTAGGACCGCTGCGGTTCGTCGCATCGCTGGCATTTCCCGACTATCGCTAACATTGATGGGACGACTTCGTCCCCACTGATCGATGAGCCATGGAATGACGGGCACGTATGGGGACTCACTCCACAACGGTGGCCAGTCTTTCATCTCAAGTGATCGACACATTTCCCAACTGGCAGAAATGGAAATCTCGGCAGAATCGTTGTTTTCAGAAAAGTCGACCACTGAACGATCTTGACCTCAAAATCGGGAGTCCCCATTTTCAATATTCCGCGCAGTCCACCTGCATTATCCAGCTCACTTTCGCCGAAGTGGTTTAGAACGCGGCCGTTCTCAAATCGAAATTACCGCCGACGTTCGGATATACTCCTCCCCTTCGAACGAAATCGCGATCTGATGGGACCGCATGTCCTCGCTACACAGTCCTTCCACGGCGAATAGTGATGCGCAGCGTTTGCAGATGGAACGCAGCATCGATGAATTGGCAGAATTGGCCAGAAACGCGTCGGAGCCATCGCGTTTCTTTGGTGAGGTCCTTCGTCGATCTCTAGAGCCGGGCGGTGCCGCATCTGCCACGCTCTGGCGTCCCTCGCTCGATGGACTCTGGGAGTCTGCTGGTACACTCCCTCAAGCTGGCGCTCCCGCTGATCAGCTTGCTGAAGGTCGCCAAGAGTTGCTCGAAGAGGTCGCGCGCGGCTCGCAACCGCGGGTGACTTCCGGCCCTCCTAGAAGCTTACATGCAGATCGGCTGTCAGTCCTAAGTCCGCTGCGTCATGCGGAGATCACTGTCGGAATCCTGGAAACGGTCTTTCCGCTGCCAACGAATGCGACATTATCCCCGACGATCTATCAATACTTAGCGGCTCTCAGTGAGATCACGGCAGACTTCTTGTCGCAGCAGGAATTACAGCAACTGCGACGAATCAAAGGGATCTGGCAGCAATGGGATCACTACCAACAACGACTTCAGCAGTCACTGGATCTGCAGTCCATCTGCGCCGCGATCGTCAATGATGGCCGCATTCTGGTTGACTGCGATCGAGCAGCGATTCTGGTCCTGAAACGAAATCGTTATCGAGTCCAGGCAATCAGCGGTGTCGAGAGTGTTGATCCCCGCGCAGGGGCAGTGCGGTCGCTGGAAGGCGTGGCGAACAGCATTCGTCAATCGAGCGACAAGATCTGGACTGCGCTTCCTCCAGACCCGACGACGGATGTTGATCGCAAAAATTTGCTGGAGCGTTACCAGCAAGAGACGAACGCTTGTTGCATCGGGGTGCTGTGCGTCAATGACTCACCCGACCAGGCAGCGACCGGCACGCCCATTGCCATGGTGATGCTGGAGAAATTCACAGCCGATCCGAGTTGGAGCGAATCTCGAAATCGCGCCGAATCTTTGGTGCAACGTTCTGCCTTCGCATTGCGTGCCGCTTTGACACTGAATGAGGTTCCCGGATTGCTCGCGTGGAAGCGCTGGCGAAGTGGAAATGGCCTCTTTCGCCGGCCAGCCCTGCTAACCGCACTGGCGGTTCTGGCAGGCATCTCGATTGCACTCATCGCAATACCCTCGCAATTCACAGTGACGGGACACGGCGAATTATGGCCCAGTCTGCGACGCGACGTATTCGCCAGCACAGCGGGAATTGTCGATCAGGTTCTCGTCAAACATGGTGACGATGTCGCTGCGGGTCAGCCACTTCTCGTGCTGCGCGATCCCGAGTTGGAACAGGATACTCCGCGAGTGACTGGCGAACTCGCCACGACGCGCGAACGACTAAGAGGGGTCCAGCTTGCTCGACTGACCAGCAACACTTCATCCGACAATGCCAATAAGATTCGGCAGTTGGCGGCCGACGAAGAGGAATTGAAAGAGCGGCTGAAGACATTGGAACGGCAACGGACTTTGATCGACGAGCGTCAGCAACAGTTGACACTACGTAGCCCTATTGCTGGCCGTGTCCTGTCGTGGAACCTGGCACAGCACCTCTCCGCGCGGCCAGTGGAGCGAGGTCAATCACTCCTGACAATCGGTGAGACTTCTGGACCGTGGATTGTGGAAGTTCAAGTGGCTGACGAAGACACCGGGCATCTGCTGCGGGCGCAGCAGGCGCTCGGCGACCATCTCGAAGTCGACTTTCAACTTCCTTCAGAGCCGGGGCGAAATCACCATGGCAAAGTTCGAGAAGTTTCGCTGACCTCTGAATCCAATGATCAGTCGACTGGCCACGTGCGAGCGGTCGTGGAGTTTGACAGCCAGCAAGTCGCTCAACTGCGTCCCGGGGCGACCGCTATCCCGCGGATTCATTGTGGCAGAAAATCTCTCGGCTACGTTTGGTTGCATGACCTGATCGATGCGATTCGAATTCGACTGAGGTTCTGATGGAAAGTCACATGACATACAGCGCGTTGAGTCACGTCACACAAACGCCGTCAATGAAATCAGAGCCAAACAAGAGAACCGTCCAGCGGTCTCTGCAAATCGTGGTACTACTCACTCTCGCGAGCATCCAACTATCGGTAACGCTTCATGCCGAAGAGATCCGCATCGAATCGGCGCTACTGACGCTGCTTGAACAGGCCGAGATCTCGGCTCGCGAGGCAGGTCCACTCGTTCATCGCGAGATCTCCGAAGGAGTCACTGTCGACAGTGAGACAGTGTTAGGGAAGGTCGACGATCAGGAAGCACGCCTGGTCTTGGATCGTGCCGTCACCGAGTTGAAGATGGCACGCGCTTTGGTTGAGAACGATATCAAGCTTCGCTTCGCCCGCAAGTCCTTGGAGGTCGCTCAAGCAGAACTCAGGCGGTCCCAGGAATCTGTCGAAAAGTTCCCGAAGAGTGTGTCGCAGACGGAACTGGATCGGCTGCGACTCCTGGCCGACAAAGCACAGCTCGAAATCGAACAGGCGGCCGTGGACCACGAGCAAGCGGTCCTCACACATCAACTCAAACAACACGATGTCGATCGAGCAAAGTTGTCTCTGGAACGTCGCCTGATCACGGCCCCCTTTCCGGGAGTGCTCGTCCAATGGAGGAAACAGCGAGGGGAATGGGTCGAGCCCGGCACCCCTCTGGTCCGCATGATTCGGCTGAATCGCCTGCGCGCCGAAGCATTCGTGTCGGCAAAACTTGCGCCCTCGGACCTGGTCGGTCGCAGTGTCACACTGATCGTCGACCCGTCCGAAAAACTAAAGAAGTCAAAATTTGAAGGCCGCCTGGTCTTTGTCGATCCCGAGATCGATCCCGCCACGAACCAGATGCGCGTATGGGCAGAGATTGATAACAGTGAACTAATTCTGCGCCCGGGCCAGTCGGCGGTCTTGATTCTGCACTCCGCGAAGGCAGAGGAGTGATGTCTACGTCAGCACCAACGGCGGGCCAGCGAGTCCCCTGGACAAGACGAGCCGATTTAAAAGTCGTGCCGTTGGAGTTCGCAGGTCGACGCTCTTGGGGTATCAAGGATCCGCTGACCTTGGCCTACTATGAACTGCGCGATGAAGAGTATTTTGTACTTCAGCAATTGAATGGCCAGGCGTCTGTCGACGATATCTGCAATTCTTTCAATGACCGGTTCCGGCCGACCACATTATCTCACGCGGAATTGCAGCAGTTCATCGGCCAATTGATTTCGCAATGCCTGCTGATCGCTGCAGGGGCCGGATACGGTCGAATGCTGGTTGCTCGCGACCAGCGGACACAATCGAGACGATTCTGGACACGTCTGAGCAGCGTCCTTTGCATTCGGTTCCGCGGCATCGATCCCGATTGGTTGCTGGAATGGTTACTGAACAGGATCGGTTGGATTTTCTCGCCCACCACGCTGTTCGCAAGCCTATTGTTGATCAGTTGGGGAATCGTACTGGTAATAGTTCAGTTCGATCACGTCATTGAACGCTTGCCAGACGCTCATGCCTTGCTCGCAACCCAGAATCTCATCTGGCTCCCGATGTTATTGGCCGTTGTCAAAGTTCTTCACGAGTTCGGACACGGCCTGGCTTGCAAGCGATTCGGAGGTGAATGCCGGGAACTCGGCGCCATGCTGCTCGTATTCACTCCCACGCTCTATTGCAACGTTTCCGATTCCTGGATGCTTCGCGACAAATGGAAACGCATCGCAGTCAGCGCCGCTGGCATGTGGGTCGAATTGATCATCGCCGCCGTCAGCACGTTGCTCTGGTGGTTCAGCACCCCCGGACTGTTTCATTCGATCTGTCTGAATCTGATGATCATCTGCGGAGTCAGCACATTGCTATTTAATGGGAATCCGTTGCTTCGATACGATGGCTATTTCATTCTTTCCGATTGGCTCGAGATCCCCAATCTGCAGCAACAGTCGGTCGAATCCATCCGCGGCGGGATCTGCTGGTGGTTCTGCGGAATCGGCGATCGATCCTTCGCCGATTCGTCGAGAACGCGCCGGTGGTTGTTGTTCGGCTACGGAGTCGCATCCTCATCATACCGCGTCCTCCTGGCGTTCCTCATTTTGTGGTCACTCTACTACTGGCTGGAACCTTACGGCTTGGCTGCATTCGTTCAACTCATGGCCGTTCCCACGATTGGACTCATGTTCCTGCGGCCTGTACTAGCCGCGAGTCGCTTTCTGCGAAGTCCACAGAATCGGCAGCAGATCAACTGGCCTCGCTTGGTCTCTCGCACGGCATTCTGCGGTCTTCTGTTGATCGCGATCCTGTTCCTCCCCGTGCCCAGCCGCGTTCGAGCGGGAGCTTTGCTTGATCAAGGCGATGCACACCGCGTTTATTCGACGCTGGGCGGAACTCTGGTTCAAAGTGTCAAGTTGGGAACCACCGTCGTCGCCGGTCAGGAAGTGGCCCGTCTCGTGGATCCGCAACTTCAGAGGCAGCTCATTCGATTGGAGGGCGAGTACAACCTGCATGCCCTTCGCCTCGGGCAACTCGAACGTCGACGCATCTTGGACCCCGAGGTCGCGGCGCTCATTCCAGCGACAAGAGAAGCCAAACACGATTTCGAAGTTCAATTGCGTCAGTTGCGTGACGCCGCCGAACGCCTGGTCCTGAAGTCTCCTTGTGACGGGATCGTGCTGCCGGCGACTCCACAATCGGGACAGGCGTTACCCGGCGCGTTGCCAACCTGGGTTGGATCTGCTCTCGATGACCGTAACTCTGGCTGCTTTGTGAAACCCGGGACGACGATATGCCTTGTCGGGTCGCGAGAAAGTCGTGATGCCACACTGCTGGTCAACCAGGACGATATCAATCTGGTGCAGGTCGGCCAGCCCGTTCGAACGGTGTGGCATGAATTGGCAGGCGAGGTCCTCACCGGAACCGTAACAGAAGTCGCCGCGCTCGATCTGGAAACGCTCCCTCGCGAAGCGGTCCAGCGCCTGCGTTTGCCCGCTCGTTCGACAGCCGAGGGAAGCATCGTTCCAGTCGGAACTTGGTATCGCGTGCGAGTTCATCTGGATTCGACGACATTGCCGCTGGTGCGAAACGCCGCCGGTGAGGCCAAGATTTTGGTCGCGCCTCAATCTCTGGGACGCAGCATGCTTCGCTGGCTCTCGCGCACGTTTGCGTTGTAAGCGGCAAGTCTCAGGGAAAAATGTACAGCATCCCGACTGTTGCCCCGGCCTGATAAATGGCCCCTTTCAGGCTCAGTGGAAGGTAATGCCGACGATAGAACGCCGGCGTTCCCGGTCGGTCCACGCCCAACGTATAGATGGGCTCGCACGGATCGTCGACCCCACAGTTGTACGGAATCAAAGGAACTCGACCGAAGAAGTGAGCCGCCGAGACCAGGGGTTGCAGGCACTCGGGGACATGCACCACCCCTTCTTCGCCACACCAGTAGGTCCGGAAGCCGTAGGTATAACCTTGTCGTTCTAAGTTAGGCTCTTCGAACAACAACGGCAGATGCCGAGTGGAAGGCGCTTCCCATTCATAGGTTGACAGCAGCCAAGGACGACTATCCCCCAACGGCGAGAAAAACGATCCGTGGCTCGTCAAGAACTGGTTGGCCTGATTCAATCGAGCCACTTCCAAGGGGCTGAGCTTTTCGGACTCAGGAAGATTGAGCGAGATCGTAGCCTTCAATTGGCCCAGAGGTTTGTCCTGCCAATTCTCGGTCGCACGTGGGTTGTGGGGGATGATTGGCGTTTCCTCACCCACAGGCGCTGGCGGCACCGCAGCCACGTTCACCACGGGTTGTGCAGACGCGATTCCAGCAAACAGCAGGATTGATGCAGCCATAATGGCCGTCCGCTGGCCCGCAATCGCAACGTTGCCAACAATGGTAAGTGACATTCCTATCTCCAGGTCGCGTTGAATGCGCTACGCGTACAGACATCGCCATTCAGGTCTTTCGGGCAGGCATTATCAGAGTAATCAAAGTTTCGCTTAGATTCGCTTCAAGCCGCACGACCCCTAAAGTTCGCCAGAAACCGTCCGCCGTCAAGCACCTTAGTCTCCCCACTCGATGACAGAGCGAGACGAACTGACTTTTGACTCAGAATCACGGAAGACGTCCTATGGCACACCCACTGCTAAGGACCAGCTTTGAGTGTGACTTCAGTGAGCGATGAGAGTTTGCTGGAATTGGAAGCAACATCCTGACAAACAAGAGGATATGCCAATTTCCGGGATCGGATCAGCCAGTTGCTAAGTCAATAAAAAGAGCATGCGACTTCAAGAAATAGAGAATGCGGCGAACGAAATTGCCGCGGTGAAGCGTATTAGATGAGTAAGAAACCGGCGATTTGGCAAAGTTTGCTAAAGAATCTGGTGTTTCCTTCTCCCAAGAGGGCTAGGATTTTCACCATATAAGTCGCGTAAGCAGCAGATGGTGCAAAGCTTCCAAGTGCGGTTGATGTGATGTCGCTTTTAGGTCAGGGGACGCCCTGACAAGTGAAGCAGGAATGGCCCCCATGCAGATTTCCAATTGGCTTTGGAGTTGGCTCGAGATGCGCCAATGCCGCCGAGCGCCACAGACACCGCTAGACTACGCGGCGCGTCTCTCCCTGCGCAAGCTGGAAGAACGGCAAGTCCTCAACGTCACCGCTGTTTTTGATGCCACGGCGGGTGCTCTCACTGTCACTGCCGATGCCAACGACCATGTGACCGTCAGTGTCGACACCACCACCCACGAAGTGACCGTCAACGGTAATACTGTCACGATTGAGGATTCACAAACACATCTCGCAACGTCCGTCCTGGCCTCCGAGGTCCACACGGTGGACGTGACGGCGACGGGAAACTTCGACAATGTCATCAACCTCAGTGGTCTGACTTCTGCGGATTCGACGTGGGGCACAGTCTCCGTTCACGTCGATGCCGGCGCCGGAAACGATCAGATCATCGTCGGTTCCGTCGGTGATATGACAATCGATGGTGGCGACGGCACCGACGAGATCGATGTCACCTCCAACATCGTACTGACAGGCACCGATTCGATCTTCCTAACCGCCGAAACGATCAACATCGGTGCGTTCGCGATCAGTACCGATCAGGGCAGT
>DASYEA010000701.1:0-11942 GCA_036499265.1 Schlesneria sp.
TGTGCGGTCAGTCAGCAAAGCTACAATGCGGCCGACTGGGCGATGAATTCCAATAAGGGATTGTGCGCCGGTCTGTCAAGCGTTGCCGTCTGGGAAGGGATATTCGTCCCCTCGTGGAAACGCTCGCCGCCACCGACGTCCGGGTAAAGGATGCCTAATCAATGACAATGCAGTTTCTGGCTTCGGTTCGTCGCAACCAGCGGCAGTGGATGGTGGTGATTACCATCCTGTCGATCTTCGCGTTCCTGGTTGACGATGTTCGCGGTGCCAATCGGCTCTCGTCGTCAACGACCGCCCTGTTTTTTGCCGTCCTGTGTGGCGCGGGGATGTCGATCATCGGCTATCCACGCGGACACACATTAATGTACGGCCTAGTCGGATTCTTCGTCGGTGGTGCTGCCGCCTTCGTTGGGACGACTTATTCAGCCCCCAAGGCACCTGTTCACACGAGCTTCGGCAGCTTGAGTAAAGATAAGCTCATGGAACTGCAGCGCAATCGGATGCGCATCAATCAATTTCTGGCCTTGCTGGCGGATAAGACCGAGAAGGGGGCGCGGCCTCCACAGTTTGGTCAAGGCAATAACAGTGTCGAGGCCATGACCAGCTTTTCGGTGTTGGAGCACGAAGCCAAACGCATGGGAGTGAATGTCTCCGACGATGCAGTCACGGAATTCCTTCGCGATGCCACCAATAAGAAGCTGACCGAAAAAGCCTATCTCGGTGCGATCAAGGAATCCGGGTTGGCAGAGGCGGAAGTCTTCAGTTTGATTCGCCAGGAGTTGGAAGTTCAGCTCGTTCAACGTTTGTTGTCTCCACCGGCCGCTGGTGTGCAGATGTACCTGCAATACATCCGCGGAGCGGGGCGAACCGCCTTCATGACGCCGGATCAACGTTGGGAAAATTTCCGCAAGATGAATGTTCGCGAAGGGCTGACCGCGGTCGCACTGCCGGTCACCGAATTCGTCAAGCCGGACCTTGTCGCCGAACCGTCCGAAGCGGAACTGCGAGAATACTTCGACAAGCGAAAGACTTTCCACGGAGACGAATACGGGAATCCCGGCTTTCTGGAGATGCCAAAAGTGAAGCTTGCCTATTTGAAGGCGGCTGATCTTGAGGTCTACGAAAAAGGCTTGTCCGAGCCGAGTGATCAAGAGGTTGTCGACTACTACCTGGCGAATCGAGAACGCTATCGGATTTTCGATATTCCCGATTCCCCAGATTCGACGATGCCGGATTTGAAAAGCGGTGCCGAAAACGTCGAGGGTGCCGCCGACGCAGCAACTCCTGTGAATGTTGTTCCTGAGACGCCTCCCGGTCCTGCACCATCGAACCCGCCTGCGACCGATGTGCCTGAGAAGGAAAAGGCCGCGAAGGAAGAGCCGAAAAAAGAAGCTGCGAAGGAAGGCGATAAGCCGGAAGAGTCCGTCAAAGAGGAACCCAAGTGTGGTGATGACGAGGCTGCGAAGAAGGACGAGCCCGCTAAAGACGAACCGAAAGCAGAACCCGCAGAAGAAGCTGTGAAGCCTGCTGCAGAAGTAAAGAAAGATCCGCAACCGGCGGAAGCGGCTAAAGACAATGAAGGTCTGCCCGCTCCGTCGGTTCCAAGTGGCGACGCGGTGCTTCCTCCGATGCTGACTTCACCTGCAATCCCACCGCGGTTTCCCGTGCCTGGCGCTCCTGTTCGCTATCGCGAATTGGATGACGACCTGAAACTGGATATTCGTGAAACTCTGCTGCGTGACAAAGCGTTCGCAAAGATGAGCGACGCTGCCGACAAGGCATTTGAATTCATGATGGAAATGGGGATGAAGTATCTGTCCGCGGATACAAAAGAACGCGACAAGGTCTCCTCCTCGTTTGCAGATCAATGCAAAGCCTATGCAGAGAAGAATGGTTTGGAATATCACGAAACCAAGGAAATGTCGCAGGTCGAACTGTCGTCGTCGCTTGACGAAAAAATCGGCGACGCTGACGAAGCGGTCAGTTCTCAACGGAATGCTCGCAAGGTCTATCAGTTGTGTTTTGAGACAAACAGTTCTGGACGCGGAGCTCGCATCGCGCTCTATGCGCCGCAACGGGCCGACTCGTTGACCGCACGCTATGCCTACTGGAAGGTCGCCGAGATCCCTGCCAAGATTCCCGATCTGGCTAACAAGGAAACTCGGCAATTGGTCTTGGATTCATGGAAGTTTGAAAAAGCTCGAACGCTCGCTCAGACGCGAGCCAACGAATTGGCAGAATTGATCCGCAAAGCTCCTGCCGATGTTTCTGCGGCCTTGTCTGGCCAGACGATCAATGGGACCAAGGATTCACCACCGGTCTCGGTTCGTGAAGTCCCCATGTTCAGTTGGTTGCGAACATCGCAAAGTGTGCCGACAATGGGACTGCCGTTCCCGACCGAATCGAACCTGGGTGGCGAAATCGGAAATCCAGGCCCTGACTTCTTCAAGCTGGTCTTCGAGAAATTGAGCGACGGCGAAGTAGGCGTTTCCCTGAATCCTCAGAAGACTGTCTTCTATGTTGTCAAAGTTCATGATCGTGACGGCAGCGGGCCTGATGGTGGCGTCGTGATACAGGAACTGCAGCAGAAGTTTATGAAAGAACGCTTCACCAGCGAGTTCCCCACCCCTTATGACTTTCTGGCTAGCCAGGAGCAGCAACTGCTCGACATGCGCTGGGTTCAGAACTTCAATAAGCACTTCGGAATCACGTTCAACAACATGACTCCGGGTGAAGACGAGTGAGTCTGCCAGTTCATGGCCGCCATCACCGCCCGACGACATTTGTCGTCGGGCGATGTTGCTGGATTTGCCTACGTTGCTTGCAAGATCCAACAGTGGCGACCAGAATTTCGTATTCCGCTGTGTTGGTATGTTTTGATTCCTGATCTGCTTTCGTGAGATGCGACTCCATGAGTGACACGTCGGGTGCGATGATCGAAGCGATCGGTCTCAGCAAAGAGTATGGTCTCTTTGCGGCGACGCAGAATATCAGTTTTTCAGTTCCCCGCGGCCAAGTCGCTGCGTTTCTGGGGCCGAACGGTGCGGGAAAATCGACGACGATGAAGTTGCTGACGGGCTTCCTGGCTCCGACGGCAGGGACGGCCAAAATTGGTGGCTTCGATGTCTCGACCGATCGCCTGAAGGCGGCGGAGATCCTCGGATATCTGCCAGAAAATGGGCCGCTCTACCTCGAAATGACCCCTTCCGAGATCCTGGACTTCCTGGGTTCGGCGCGAGGGATGACTCGATCTCGATTGAATGAGCGACTGGAGTTCGTTGCCAATAAGTGCTCGCTGAAAGGCGTGTGGGGCAAGCCGATTTCCAAGCTGTCGAAGGGTTATCGCCAACGTGTGGGGATGGCCCAAGCGCTGCTGCATGATCCTCAGGTTTTGATTCTGGACGAGCCGACCAGCGGTTTGGATCCGAATCAGACGCATGACGTTCGCGAATTGATTCTGAGCTTGGCGAAAACGAAAACGATTCTGCTTTCGACCCATATTCTTCAAGAAGTTCGCGCTGTCTGCAGCCGAGTGATCTTGATCAACGAGGGGCGACTGGTGCTGGACGGCACGGTCGATGATCTGGAGCAGGGTGAGCGAGGCATGGAAGCTCGCTTCCGCGAATTGACCGGTGCGGCGAAGTAGCCGTCGGCGATTCATATTTGTCGTTGACCGACTTGGCTTTCAATGAGAATGCTTGTTGTCGGTGACTTCCGATGACAATCGGTTGAGTGGTTTTACATCCGAGATTCTGCAAGGTTTCCAGTCAGATGCGAAGTCACGTTATCCTGTCGGTGTTCAAGCGTAACTTCTGGAGCTATTTCTCCGGAGTGATCGGCTATCTCTTCATCGTCGTGTTCGTGTTTCTGGGCGCTTTCGCGGCGTTTCAGGAGCGATTCTTCAACAACGATGTGGCCACGCTGGATCAGTTGAACGAGTGGTTTCCTTCGCTGTTGCTGTTCATCGTCCCGGCCATCACGATGAGCGTCTGGTCCGAGGAACGCAAACTGGGAACAGAGGAATTGCTGTTCACACTGCCTGTCTCTGATCTGGAAGTTCTGCTCGGCAAGTATCTGGCGGTGATCTCCGTCTATAGCGTGGCGCTTGTTTTCTCACTGACGCATGCCATGGTGCTGCGGGTGATCGGCGATCCCGATGCGGGCGTGCTGATGACGACATATCTGGGCTATTGGCTGGCCGGCTGCGCCATGCTGAGTGCGGGGATGATGGCTTCGTACCTGACCAGTAGCGCGACCGTCGCTTTCATCATCGGGGCCTTGGTTGCGGCGATTCCGGTCTTTGTCGGACAGATCCCCGTTCCGGCGATGCTGGAAAAGATTCTTGGCAGCGACCAGTTCTTCGATCAAATGAGCGTTTCGCGACAGCTTGAGCCGCTGGGAATCGGTTTGATTCCTCCCAAGAGCATTCTGTATTTCGCTTCGATTACGATCTTCATGCTGTATCTGAATCTGGTGCTGATCGGACAGCGGCACTGGCGCGGTGGTGTGCGTGGCAGCGCGATGGGGTTGCAATACTTCGTTCGAGCCGTCGCACTCGGACTGATCCTGATCAGCGTCAACGTGCTGGCGGCGGGCGTGAATCGTCGAGTCGACATGACTGCTGAACACGTCTACAGTATGTCGAAGACCACGCGAGACCTCTTGTCGAAAATCACCGACAAGCGCCCTGTGACCATTCAGGCCTTTGTCAGTCGCGAAGTTCCCCGCGAGTACGTCCCAGTCAAGACGACCCTGCTTGGTCTGTTGGGCCAATACGAACAAGTCAGCAATCGCAATGTCAGCGTTCGCGTTGTCACCGTCGATCCCGCCAGCCCGCAGGCCGACGAAGCCAAGAAGTATGGAATTGAAGGCCGCAAGGTCCAATCGGATCGCGCTGGTCGCGTCCAGGTCGACGAAGTTTATCTGGGCGTGGTCGTGAACAGTGGTGCCAGCGAAGTTGTGGTCCCCTTCTTCGACTTGGGTCTGCCCGTCGAGTATGAACTGACCCGCTCGGTCTGGACCGTCGCTGCTGAAAAACGCAAGACGATCGGTATTCTGGAAACGGACGCCAAGTTGAATGGCGGGTTCGATATGAGTTCGTTCCGTAGCTCGCCCGAATGGCGAATCGTGACCGAGCTGAAGAAGCAGTACAACGTCGAGAACGTGTCGCCCGCCGCGCCGATTGATGAAGGCAAGTACGATGTCGTGATTGCCGTGTTGCCATCGTCACTCGGTCAGAACGAATCGAAGAACTTCGTCGACTATGTGAAGAAGGGGAAACCCGTTCTGATCTTCGACGATCCGCTGCCCGCGATCAATCCGTCTCTCGCTCCGCGTCAGCCAAAGCCGAAGCAAGGCGGCAACCCGATGATGCAGATGGGACAACCCAATGAGCAAAAAGCGGAAGGGGGCAAAGCGACTTCACTGGTCAATGCACTTGGAATCCAGTGGAAATACGATCAGGTTGTCTTCGATCAAACTGTGATGACACTGCATCCGGAATGGTCCGAGATGTTGCGACCGGAAATCGTGTCGATCAGCCGTCAAAGCGGGATGGATGCAGCATTCAATCACCGCAGCGAAATCACCAGTGGTCTGCAGGAAATGTTCCTGTTCTTCACGGGTTCAATTCGCCCGCGCAAGGGAAGCAAGCTGGAATTCACTCCCTTGCTGCTGACCGGTCGCCGGTCGGGTTTGCTGGAGTGGGACGATTTGATCAAGGCCAACTTCATGGGTGGCATGCAGATTGAAGAGGATCCTGTCCGTGTGATCGGTGGTTCGGTGAATGTGAAGCATGACGCCACGACCTACGCTGGAGCCTCTGGAGTTGCGGTGGGCGTCTCGTCGGCTCGTCGCGATACGGTGATCGGTCCGGCTGGAACTCATAAGCTCACGATTCAAGACACTAGCAGCAACGGCTCCGCAGGAACGGTCTCTCTCGATGCGGGAGCACCGGTCAAATTCACGAATTCCGACACGAATTTGAAGGTGATCGGTCCGGCCGGAGAATCGGTCTACATTGATACCACGGCGATCTCGCCGAAGTTCAATGGCACCGTGGATATCACAGCGACGGGCTCGCTTTCCTCGGACGGAGGAGGCACTAGCGTGCCGATCGACTACACCGAGAAGCAGCAGGTGACCAACGCTTCCACTGGCGAAGTGGTCACCGTCAACAGCACCAAGATTCGGAAAGCGGGGATCCACTACAGCGATGACAATGATTTCTACGTCGTCGCGGCCGAGATCACGTCGCCGAAGGATGCTGCCGGTGATACGAAAATCAATGCCATCTACGTCGCCGACTCGGACCTGATTTCCGATTGGTTCTTCATGGTTCGCGAGCGGAAGCAGTTCCGCCTGAATCTGGACAACGTGACGTTCGTACTGAATGCGGTCGATCATCTGGCCGGTGATTCGTCGTTCATTGATCTTCGTAAACGACGCGCAAAGCACCGATCGCTGACTCGGGTTGAAGAGCAAACTGCGAAGTACATTCAACGATCAACCATGGAACGGCAGGAAGCTGCCGACGACGCGAAGTCGGCCTTGGACGATGCGAAGAAGCGATTTGCAGAGAAGGTCGACAAGATCAAGAAGGATACGACGCTGGATGATCAGGCCAAGATGATCCAATTGCAGATCGCGGAGCAGGAAGAGCGTCGCCGCATCGAAGTCGAAGAAACGATTATCAATCAGCGAAAAGAACATAGCATTGAAGCGAGTAAGGTCGAATCGGATCGTAACGTCCGTGCGATCGAGCATCTGTTCTATGCTGGTGCATTGATCGTGTCACCGATTCCGGCAGTTCTGTTTGGAATCGTCATGCTGCTCGGCCGGGTCTCGCGAGAGAACAAGGTCATCGATCCAGCTCGCCGTAAGCGCCGGTGAGGTGATCGCGGTGAAGAGAGTTGATCAGGTTGTGTTGTCGTCGTCCCTGAATCCGTTTTATTACGCAGGTCCTTCGTTATGAACGAATCCCAGCGAACCATAGCTTTCGTTGTTGTTGCCGCTGTCTCTGTCGTTGCCGCCAGGTTTGCGGGGCCCTCGGCTCCGAAGGCAACTGCCGAGGTGACAAATATCGGGGAAGTCTTTTATCCCGACTTCACCGATGCTAACGCGGCAAAGTCATTGGAAGTGGCCAGCTACAACCCTGACACCGCGACCGTTCGTCCATTTGCCATCGTGCAGGACAAGACGGGAATGTGGCGAATTCCTTACGCTCACAGCTATCCAGCAGATGGTAAAGACCGCCTGGCCAAGACTGCGGCCTCGATGATCGGGATTCGCCGTGAGGGGTTCGCTGGTCGACGCGACAGCGAACATGCCGACTTCGGCGTGCTCGATCCGAAAGCAGAGGCGGCGACAGATCTCAAGGGGATCGGTAACCGGATTACGTTGAAAGATGAGACCGGCAAGGTTCTGGCTGACTACATCATTGGCAAGGAAGTCAAAGGTCGGACAGGGATGTATTACATCCGTCGTCCCGATGAAAAAGCGACCTACATGGCGAAGCTGGATATCCAGGTTTCGACGAAGTTCGCCGATTGGATTGAAGCGGACCTGCTGAAGATCGATGGCACCAAGCTGAATTCGATCGACATCGATACGACCAGCGTCGACGTTGGCCAGGGAACTTTGGTCGATGGCGAACAGAATCACCTGGTCCGAAAGAACTCCTCGGATCCCTGGAAGATGGATGGGATCGATGAATCGAAAGATGAGCTGAACCAGGAAGAAGTTCGCAAACTGGTCTCGGCACTGGATGAATTGAAGATTGTCGGCGTTCGTCGCAAGCCCGCCCGCATGGCGCAGGGCTTGCGCAGTGGCAAACCACTCGAGCAGACGCTCGATATGGAGATGGCTGTCGATCTCAGCATGAAGGGCTTCCTCCTGGCGAAGTCGAACAAAGGAAACTCTGTCCGGATGATTCCGAAGGACGGCGAAGTTGTGGCCGTGACCGATCAAGGGGTCTCCTACGATCTAAAGTTCGGCGAGATCTTCACAGGGACCGAAGAAGAAGCGGAAGTGGGCTTTGCCAAGGAAGAAGGCAAGGACGGCGAATCGAAGGATGCAGATAAAAAGGATGGTGAGAAGAAGGATGATGAAGGCAAGGATCTGAAAGATGAGTCCAAGTCGAAGCAGAAGAGCCGCTACCTGTACGTGACTGTGACCTTCGATCCCAAGGGACTGGGACCCAAGCCTACGGAACCGACCAAACCAGAAGAGCCATCAGAGACTCCCGCCGCTGGTGAAGAAGACGCCTCGGTCGACGCATTGGCTCCGGCGAACACGGCTGGCGACCCGAAGAAGATCTACGAAGCGAATCTCGCGAAGTATGAGCAGGATCAAAAGACCTACGAGTCTGATCTGAAGTCATACAATGAGAAGGTCAAAGCGGGCGAGAAGTTGGTCAAAGAATTGAACAACCGGTTCGTCGATTGGTACTACGTGGTCTCGGGCAATAGCTTCGAGAACCTGCGTCAGGGGCGGAAGACACTCGTCAAAGAAAAGGGCGCGGCGACTGCCAATCCAGCAGCCGGCGAAGCTCCACCAGGGCTTCCACCGGGACTCAACATCCCTGGCTTGAACTAGCCGAGCAGGACGAGATCCAATTCGTTATCGGATCGCTATGTCCTCCTCTCATACTTGGACCAGGGGTTCAATTCGCTGTTCCCTCGAGTTTTGAGGGGACAGCGAGAGCGGCGGGCGTGGCTGTAAATTGGCCTTTGCGCAGTGACGCGCTGCACCTATTCTTCTCGCGTCACATCTTCAGGAACGAGCAGGGCCGCGTTTCTTCCAGACTGCGCCGGGGATTCCCTTACTCCCAATCAGCAAAAGCTGAACAGTTGTAAGGGATAGACTGCCGATAATACGACTAGCTCGCAGTCGACTGCCGTCTACAATCTGAGGACATCGCGATGGATCGCCGTGGTTTTTGCCAGAAGCTGCTTGGTTCCGGATTGGCATTGGGCGGTCTTGTCGCAATTGGATCGGCACAAACTGCCGATGGCAAATTGAAGTGGCATAAGAGTCTAAAGGCCGCTCACAAGCTCGCGATCGAAACCGATAAGCCGATGCTGATTGTCTTTGGGGCCAGTTGGTGCCACTTCTGTCACAAGCTTGAACGCGAAACCTTGGCCGACAAGCGCATGGTCGCGGCGATTGAACGCGATTTCATTCCCGTTCACCTCGACTTCGACCGCGACGCCAAGATCGCCAAGATTCTGGAAGTCGAACGTCTCCCCTGCACGGTCATCCTCAGTCCCGATGCGGATCTTCTGCAAAAGTCCGAGGGCTATGCGGACTACAAAGGCTACATCAAGATCCTGCAGGCGTCGCTCGAAAAGCGAACCGCGATCAGCCAGGTGAAAGCCCAGCAATAGCCGCCAGCCTTGATCGAAATAAAAACGGCTACCTCGAACAGAGGTAGCCGTCGTCATTTCGGGGCCCATCAGGGCAACTGCTGTTCGCCAATCAGTTGTGATAGAAATTGTCGGTTGATGGTTTCATCGTGCGGAAGGGATACTGCGCGTCCCAATATTCGTTGATGAATTTCGAGTTTGCCATTTTGGCCTCGATCTCTCGTTGAACATAGACCAATTGCTCAGCGGCGTCTCGGGCTGCCAACGTGTCTGGATAGTCTTCGACGATATCCGCTAAAGCCTGACGGAATGGGACCTTATCATTTCTAGATCCTAGCCGTCCGCGGGCTTCTCCCAAGCGACGACTTGCCAACTGTTCTGATTTGTCGGCGGGTACCAATCTATCCGTTTTCGCTTCTTCCTGGGACTGGCGATTGTAATGGGCTCGCAGGAATTGCTTGCCAATTGCCGCCGCTGGAGTGTTCGGATACTTCGTATCGATATCTTCCAAACCTTTGAGTTGCTCTGCGGAAAGGACATCGCTGGTCGTTTGCAACTGAAGCTTGTCCAGCACCTGCTGGGCCGCGACGGCTTCAACAACCTTTTCGTTCTCTGTCAACACTCGACGAGCGACTGCTGTTTGCGCCGATGTGCCGAAGGCACCGATGAATGTCTCCAGGTCGGCACGCTGTGCTTCTGTCAGCGGCTCTCTTAGAGGCAATTGCAGATTCATCAACCTCCAGTATCGAACGGCGCGAACATCTCGTGCTTCATCGAGCTGTGCCATGCGGTCCATGGCGATCCGCAGACCGGAAATGCTTCCATATCGATTATGGATCGGCTGATATTTGTGAATCATCTCGGCGGTTGGCTGCCGGATCTGATCGTCCGCCTGTTGCGCCTGGATAATTTCTTGTTGTTCGCTGGTCTGCTGAGGATCGGCAGGGGCACTCAATGCGGTCGATCCATAAGCCGCGAGACTGATTAATGCAAAGCCAAAACAACGCATAGTGTGTGACTCGAAATCGAAAGGGAGGTCCGCTAGTGGCAGATGCACATCGCATCAGCAATGACGGCACCACTTTTGATGATAGGTCGTGCTACCGGGCGCGAGCAAGAAGTTGTTTTTTCGCGAGTCGAAATTGATCGCATTTGCACCATTGGTGTCAGAAATCCCGTTTCCAACGAATAGGATGCTGGTCAAAGGATCGCCAGTGCGGTGTGCCCCGCGAATCGAACGGTGTTGCCAAAAAGCAACATCCACCTTGGTCGCTACCGCGGTGCTTCCAATAGCAGGTAGAGCACGTTATCCGTGAAGGCCGGATCTTTGGTCAGTCCCAAATGATCGGTGAATAGGAAGTTGACGCTGGACCAGGTGATGGGTGTGACTAGGCGCGGCGACCACTTGGCTCCTTCCGCGTACCGTTCATCCATCAGCGCACTGGCTCTTGTGACCTTGCCGTCACCGGGCAGTTTCGAAGCGACCGAGACGTGTCCGTCTGAATAGACCCACGATTGGGCGGATGTCGGATAAGCGTCGCCCGCAATCAGGTGCACCGAAGTTCCAATCGGTGGTCGAGCTTGAACGTCGAGTGCTGCGTGGAGTGCCTTCGCTCGATCCAAGCATTTTTTCACGTGGTCGTAGGCGATGCGTTGTTGCTGGCCCGGGTCCGGAACGTTGGGAAGTAGTTGATGGACGACGTACTGCTGCGACGGATTCAGCAGGCCCCACCGATATCGAGCCCACATCTGGGGATCCATGATATCGACCGATGTTCGCTCTGTTTCACTGATGACGGGTCGATGTCGAGAACGCGGCAACAACTGATACAGCCCTGGCATCGTTCCCAGGATGGCCGCTTGATAACGAGGCAGCGCTTGCGAAAACACCACCCCTTTCACCATGTTTTCGACGGCATCAATGGAGCCCGCACTCGGCGTTCCGACCAGAACTACTCGATCGACATTCGCAGCACCAGCCCACGTCAACTTGGGAATGGAACCGTCTGTCGGAAGATCGGCATCGCCATATTGGAGGTAGTAGCGAGCAATCAGACCGCCCATTGAGTGCGCGACGATATCAAACTTCACTGGTGGAGCGGCGTCTCCATACTTCTGACGGCGAACCGCTTCGATCTCGGCCTTCTTGCCGAGAATGAACTGGTGCAGCCGTTGAGCATTCTCAATGTTGTCACGCCGCCAGTCGTAGGCGAACTGGAACGAATTGTGATTGCCATTGCCGTAGTTCAGATCCGCTCGGCCCATCGTTTCGCGGTAACCGCCAACACCCAGCGCGATCAGAATGTCGCGATAGGCACCCATTTCGAACGCGACGCCGAACACACGGATTTCGAGAGCATCGAGCACACCCTGCACATGGACGTTGTCGACGAGTTCTCGCAGCGGCTTTCCTTCGGCCATCGGTAGCCCCAGCAGGCGGGCTCCATTTGGTGAACTTGGGTCGATGCCGTCCCCACCGAATTCACCCCATACCACGCGGCGAGACGTATCATCGACGAGCCGCGATCCAAGAACACCCGGAATCACGATCAATGGATTTCGCTCTGCATCAGCTGA
>DASYEA010000702.1:0-3491 GCA_036499265.1 Schlesneria sp.
AAACTTGGCCAGCAGGTTGATGATGGATGTCTTGCCGCTTCCTGTATGTCCTACCAAGGCAATCGTCTGACCCGGCTGAGCCACAAAGCTGATCTTGTGCAACACCGGTCGACCAGGGTCATAGGCGAACGAAACCTCGTCGAATTCGACTTTTCCCTCCAGCCTCAAGACCGGCAAGGCATCTGGTGCATCCCGCCACTCGGGTTGACGATCCAACAGCGAGAACAACCGCTCGGCCCCGGCCATCGCGGTCATCGCCTGGTTGTACTGGTTCCCCAGAATCGTGAGCGGTGCGAAAAAAACATTCGCCATAAAAAAGAACCCCACCAACTCGCCGACATCGGTTACGTTGCCTGAACTCAGCACACGCCAGCCGCCGATGACAAGCAGCAGGGCCACGAATACTTGCGTGTTCAACTCGACAAGAGGGAGGAACAACCCGTGCGTTCTCATCACTGCTGTGTTGTAACGTGAGTGATCTGTCACAAGCTGGTGAAACAGGCGGGCGTTCTCTTGCTGGCGAACAAATCCTTGCGTGACGCGAATGCCGATCACCGACTCCACCAGCGTCGCGGTCACTCGGCTGAAGGATTCTCGCATCTGCCGTAATAGCACACTCAGCTTGCGATGGAAGTACCGATTGATTCCCCACAGTATCGGAGCCATTCCCAGAACCAGCAGAAACAGAACCGGATCCAGCCAGATCATAAATCCGGCCGCGACTCCCATTTGTCCGACCGCCACCAGGCTGACGAACAGGACTTCCTGAACGCCGATCCGCACATCTTCGATATCGGAAATCATCCGGCTGATGATCCGTCCGACTTTTGTCTTGTGGAAGTAGCTCATCGGCATCGTCTGCAGATGCGCGAAGATGGCATTTCGTAAGTCGAAGACGACGGCCTCGCCCAATTCCAACGCATACCGTTGTCGGAAGTGCATTGTCACTTGAGTGAAGATTGCCACGAACGCGAATGCAACGGCTCCCCAGATGACTCCGTTTACATCGCTTCGTTGAATCGGTCCATCGATGACCGCGGCTAGCACCCATGACAAGGCCGGCAGCTGAATCGCTCTTAACACGACTGCGACAAGTAGCCAGTTACGCTGTCGAGCGTATGGCTTCATAAATTCCATCAGTCGCGCGATCAGGCGAAAATCGAGTGGCCGGGAATCGACATGGTCATCGTGCTGGCCTAGTTTTGTGAGTGTCGTCGCCTGAACCGTCTGCGCCATCGAACCATCAATCCTTAAATGTCGAAGGTCTATTAGTCCATCTTACACGGCGAGCGGTTGTGAGAGAATGATCCCAACGAATTCGAAAGCGAATGGATAACAAATCGAGTTGGAGTTGAGTTACCGGTCGCCAGCGGAGACGATAGAGTCGCAAGTTAAATTGTAACCACTCGTGGAGAAATGATTGTGATGTTTGATGATTTCCGAAGAAGGCTGTCAGGCATTGTCTGTCTGATGCTTGTTGCATTCGGCCTTCCTGCCGCCGATGTTTGCGCCGCGGAATTTGATGTCGATGCACTGCAGAAGCTTCAGCCTAAGCTGCAAGAATTTGTGGACAAGAATGTGGTTGCCGGTGCTGTAGTTGCCGTCGGAACGCATCGTGGCTTGGAAATGGTTGAGGTTGCCGGATACCAGAATCTTTCGCAAAAGCTGCCGATGCGGCCGGACGCGATGTTTCGTATCGCCTCGATGACAAAACCAGTGACCGCGCTGGCGATCATGATCCTTGTCGATGAAGGGAAAGTGTCGGTGGACGACCCTGTCGAAAAGCATCTGCCTGAATTCAAAGGTCAGATGATTTTGACCGCCACAGACAAGGAGTCAGGTGCGATCACCCTGAAGAAGCCATCGCGACCGATCACCGTCCGTGACCTGCTAACGCACACCTCTGGACTTCCGGGGGGATTTCCTGATGGCATTTCTGACCTCTACTTCAAGCGTCAACTGACGCTGGGAGAGGCAGTCGCCATCAGCTCACAACGACCGCTGGACTTTGAACCGGGGACGAAATGGTCTTACTGCAATAGCGGAATCGACACGCTGGGGCGAATTGTCGAAGTGGTCTCGAAATCCTCATACGAAGACTTCCTGCAGAACCGTATCTTCGAACCATTGGGGATGTGGGACACGACGTTCTATCCGACCGACAACCAACTGACACGACTGGCGGGACTGTACGACATCAAAGAAGGGAAATTACATGATGTTGGGTTCCAGTTGCTCGGTCCCACCAAAAACGCAAAGCATCCGATTCCGGCAGGCGGGCTGTATTCGACCGTCGAAGATCTTGGCAGGCTCTATCAGGTGATGTTGCTTCGCGGCGCGATCGGTGAGTTGCGAATCGTGTCAGAAAAAAGTGTCGCCGAAATGACCAAAGATCAAGTCCCCGTTTTGACCGCAGGCTTCACTCCCAATATTGGCATGGGGCTTGGCTGGCAGGTGACTCGTCAGCCCAATGGCGTTCACGCGATGCTGTCCTCCGGAACGTTTGGCCATGGTGGCGCCTTCGGAACACAAGGTTGGATCGATCCCGAAAAGGATCTGTTTGTGATCTTGTTGATTCAACGCGTTGGGATAGCGAATGCCGATGCGTCTGACATTCGCCGGGAAGTACAGCAACTCATCGTTGATGCGATTGAGTAATCTTCCGCGTCGAATACAGTATGGCAGCGGCACAGTGATTTCATGTGCGGAGCATTTATCAGATGCTAAATCGTCCCTTCGTGATCGTCATTCCGTTCACCTTCGCGCTGGCGATCAGTTTGAACGTGGCTCGTGCTGCAGATGGCCCGGATTATGGCCGTGACGTGCGACCGATCTTGTCGCAGTTTTGCTTCAAATGTCACGGGCCGGACGAGACGAAGCGAGAAGCGGAACTGAGGCTTGATCTTCGTGAGGAAGCGGTCAAGCCTGCCAGTTCCGGAGAACGACCGATTGTTCCAACCGAACCGGCTGCCAGCGAGTTGATCCGACGCATTCTTTCAACAGATGGCGATTTGCAGATGCCGCCACCATCGGCGAAGGCGGTCCTCTCGAACGCTCAAAAGAAGACTTTGCAGGACTGGATCGCAGCAGGGGCTGAATACAAGCCGCATTGGTCATTCGTTCCTCCCGTGCGACCCGCTCTTCCTTCAGTCTCACAACAAAGTTGGCCTCGCGGCGGGATCGATACGTTGATCCTGTCCAAACTGGAATCGGAACGTCTCGCGCCATCGCCTGAAGCGGACCGCATGGCGCTGATTCGTCGAGTTTCTTTTGATCTGATCGGACTACCTCCTTCGCCTGAAGAAGCAGACGAATTCCTGAATGATCCCTCACCTGACGCCTATGAAAAACTCATCGACCGCGTGCTGGCATCACCTCACTATGGTGAACGTTGGGGTCGGCGCTGGCTGGATCTGGCTCGTTACGCAGACAGCAATGGCTACGAAAAAGACCGGACTCGATCAATCTGGCCCTATCGCGACTGGGTAATC
>DASYEA010000703.1:0-4921 GCA_036499265.1 Schlesneria sp.
CTGTATGAGTTTGATCTCCGTCGACGCTGGTGCTCTTTTCCTTACCCCAGAACCACTTCGAAGCTCCTCGCAGCAGCACATAAAAGGCGGGGGTCAAGAACAGCCCGAAGAGTGTTACGCCTAGCATGCCGCTGAACACAGCGGTCCCCAGGACTTGACGCATTTCAAAGCCAGGACCGACAGCCCGGGCGAGTGGAATTACTCCCAGGATGAACGCAAACGAGGTCATGATGATCGGTCGCAGACGCAGGCGGCACGCTTCGATGGCCGCTTGAATCGTTCCGTGACCTTCTTCTTCTTGCTGCTTGGCGAATTCGACAATCAATACGGCGTTCTTGGCAGCCAGTCCGATCAATACGACGAAGCTGATTTGAGTGATCAGGTTGTTGTCCATGCCACGCAGCCACACTCCCCCCAAAGCGAATGGAAGGCAGATGGGGGCAATCAAAATGATCGCCATCGGCAACGACCAGCTTTCGTATTCGGCCGAATGCACCAGGAAGACGAACAGCACACACAGCGGAAATATGTAGAGGGAAGTGTTCCCTGCCAGTCGTTCCTGGAACGTGATGTCAGTCCACTCGATCGACATCCCTTGCGGAAGCACCTCTTTAGCCAGGCGTTCGATCGTCTCAATCGCTTGACCCGAACTGAACCCTGGGGCCGTATCTCCCTGTACTTCCGCTGATGGATACATATTGTAACGAACGACGCGATCGGGACCTGTCTCCCAGCGAACGTCGACGACCGAACCAAGCGGAATCATCTCTCCCGCCGCGTTTCGCGTCTTCAGTTGACCGATATCTTCAACCGAATCGCGGAATGTCTCCTCGGCCTGAGTTCGCACCTGAAATGTGCGTCCATACAGATTGAAGTCGTTCACATACGCCGAACCGAGGTTCACCTGCAGTGCGTCGAAGATATTCGTCAATGGAACATTCAGCATGTACGACTTCACGCGGTCAACATCAGCAAACAGTTGCGGAGTCGAAGCACCATAGATCGTGAACACACCTGCCAGTGCAGGTTCTTTTCTCGCGGCAGCAATCAGTTCCTGCGTGGCATCTTGCAGAGCCCGTGCTCCATGTCCTGCACGATCCTGAACCAAGAACTTGTAACCACCGGAATTACCCAGGCCCTGTACCGGTGGGGCAGGAATCACAAAGATGTTGGCGTCGGGAATTTCACTCAACTGCTGCTGGATCGATCCAAGTTCCTTCAGAATATTGGGATGGTCGTGCTCATGTTTGCGTTCATGTGGCAACAGCGGACCGAAGAAAATCACCGCTGCTGCTGGGTTATTAGATCGAGCCGCGCCTGAGTACCCAACGAATTCGACCGTGTGACCGACTACGGGATTGCTGCGGATGATCTCGCTGGCACGACGCACAACTTCATCGGTGCGTGACAGCGACGCTCCGTCGGGCAACTGAATCACCGTGATCAGGTAGCCCTTGTCTTGACGAGGAATAAACCCCGTGGGAACTGTCTTGAACCCAAATCCAGTCAGTCCGATCAGCACGACATAAACCAGGAGCGGCAGAGCCAGGCGTCGCAACAACCAGCCTACAAAAATCGCATAGCGATTGCTGAGTCCATCGAACAGCCGATTAAACGCTCGAAAAAACCAACCGAACGAAAAATCCCAGAACCGGCCAAACAGATCCTTCTTTTCCCCATGCGGCTGCAGCAGGATCGCACACAGGGCAGGGCTGAGCGTCAACGAGACGAACGCTGAGATCAACGTCGACACCGCAATCGTCAACGCGAACTGCCGATAGAACTGGCCACTGATTCCTGTAATGAAAGCCGTCGGCACGAATACAGCCGACAGTCCCACAGCGATCGCGATCACAGCAGCCGTCACTTCATCCATGGCTTTATGAGCCGCCGCACGCGGTGACAAACCGGCACGGATATGTCGTTCGACATTCTCGACAACGACGATCGCATCGTCGACGACGATCCCGATTGCCAGCACCAACCCGAACAACGAGAGCATATTCAGCGAGAACCCCAACGCCAGCATGGCGGCGAACGTCCCCACCAGCGAGACGGGAATCGCAATCAACGGAATCAACGTCGCTCGCCAGTTCTGCAGGAATACGAGCACGACGATCACCACCAGGATGGCGGCTTCGTACAACGTATGAATCACCGAATCGATCGACTCGCGGACAAACACGGTCGGGTTGTAGGCGACGCGGTAAGTCAGCCCCTCAGGGAAGTTCTTGGCAAGACGATCAATTGTCTGTTGCAAGGCTGCAGCCGTTGCGAGCGCATTCGCACCCGGTCGTTGTGTGATCGCCATGCCGATACCGGTCTCACCGTCGACGTAGCTATTGATCGTGTAGTCGCGAGCTCCCAATTCAATCCGAGCGACATCACTGACTCGTATCACTCGACCATCTTCACCGGTTCTCACGATCATCTGTTCGAACTGCTGCGGTTCCATCAATCGCCCTAGCGTCTTCACCGTCAACTGAAAGTCACCCTTAGTCGATTGTGGAGGTTGCCCGATGACGCCCGACGCCACTTGCAGGTTTTGTGATCGAATCGCTTCGACGACATCGGCGGGAGTCAGCGATAAATGCGATAGGCGTTCGGAGTCCAACCAGACTCGCATGCTGTACTCACGAAGGCCGGGCGTATTGATGCTCCCGACACCCTCCACGCGAGACAACTCGTCGCGCACTTGAATCAATGCATAGTTGCTCAGGTAAAGCTGATCGTACCGCTGATCGGGCGAGACCAGGTGGATCACCATCAGAATATCAGGGCTGGATTTGGTCGTCGTGATCCCCTGCCGACGCACTTCTTCGGGAAGCCTTGGTTCTGCTGTTGCAACTCGATTCTGAACCAGCACCTGAGCATTATCGAGATCCGTTCCCAGCTTGAACGTGACAGTCAGTTCCATCTGGCCGTCGACCGTGCACTGCGACGACATGTACAGCATCTCTTCGACGCCGTTCACTTCCTGCTCAATCGGTGTCGCCACCGTATCGGCGATGACTTCGGGAGAAGCTCCTGGGTAGAACGCACGCACAACAATTGTGGGCGGCACGATGTCCGGGTACTGAGCGGCAGGCAGCGATACATACGAGATCGCTCCGAAGATCGTGATTACGAACGAGATCACAGCGGCGAAGATTGGTCGGTCGATAAAGAAATGAGCGATCTTCATGGCATCACCTCATTGGATCCATTTGCGGCGCGAATCTTGCGGTTGCCGGACGGCTTAAAGGAGTTACTGTTCATAGATGTCGTGAACCCGTCACTAGGGACTACGGTTCCCGGCGGCGATCCCTTCACATACGACGGGATTCCTTCGTGCGCTGCGAGTGGTTTGGCCGTATCCGGCAAGCCATCGTCCAATGCGACAGTCTCTTCGTGACCCGCTTCGACCACCACGCCAGGACGGACTCGTTGTAGACCTCGCAAGACGATCTGCTCGCTACCCGACAAGCCTTCGCGGATGATCCGCAATCCGTGAACACGCGGACCGATCTCCACCTTCTGACGTTGAATCGTGTTCTTTTCATCAATGACGAAGACATACTTTTCAGACTGATCCGTTCCAATCGCGACATCCGGGATCAGTACTGCTTCATAGCGACCACTGCCGGGCACTCGTACCTTAGCGAACAATCCAGGGGTCAGCCGCAGATCAGAATTCGCCAAGATGGCGCGCCCTCGCATCGTCGCCGTACCGCGATTCAAACGATTATCGAGAAAATCGATATGACCTCGATGCGGAAAGCCACCCTGCTCGTCTGCCAGGCTGACCAAGACAGGCACCTTGTTATCACGAGGATCCGCCAGCTTCCCAGCTTCGATCGATCTCGAGTATTTCAAGAACGAACGCTCGTCGGCGTCAAAGTAAACGTGAATCGGATCGAGCGAGACAATCGTTGTGAGCAATGCGGACTGGTCTGTTCCTCCGCTGATCAGATTCCCATCAGTCACAACGCGATTGCTGACGCGCCCGGTAACGGGTGCCTTCACTTCCGTGTATTCGAGATTCAGCTTTGCCGTCTTCACACGTGACTTCGCCGCCCCCATCTCCGAAGTCGCGGTCGTCAGAGCCGCCTTCGCCAACTCAATGCGAGCCCTCCGCACATCCAAACCAGCCACCGTTTGCTTCAGCGTCGAATCCCTAGTCTCCAGTTCTTCGACAGCCAACGCATTCTTGGCGACCAGGATCTTCGCTCGTTCGAGCATCGATATCGCCAAGTCGCGCTGCGATTCCACAGCGACCAGGTCCGCTTCCGTCTGCCGGATCTGGGCCTTGGCCTCTTCGACTTTGGCCAACGTCCCCGCTAAGTCTGCTTCGGCTTGTTCGACGGCAATCTGGTAGGGCCGCTGATCCAGCACGAACAGCAGATCACCTTTTTGAACCATCTGTCCTTCATTGAAGTGCGTCGATTCGAGGTGCCCGTTCACACGGGCTCGAACTTCGACCTCTTCAATGGGATCGATGCGGCCCACATATTCGTCCCACTCAATGATCGGCATCGTCAACGGACGAGTCGACTTCACTTTCACCGCGCCGGACACTTGGCTGCCTGCAGGTCCAGTACAACCGATAGCAGAAAGCATCAGGATGGAAATTGACGCCATCCATCCCGTCGACAAAATTGCGTCAATTCGCGATCGCATGACTGTCTCCTTACCATGGTCTCAAGTTCGTTCGTACCGCGAGCGCAAGTACCTTCAAGTTCTTCCAAGCGTGACGGACCGGGCTCTGCGTCAGTCGTTACAAGCCACCGGTTGCCATCAACAGTTCGCCGGTCATCCAGGCCGAATCATCGGAGGCCAGGAACGATGCGACCGAAGCGATGTCTCTTGGCTGACCGATGCGACCAAGCGGTGTCTGAGACACGAAATGGTTTTCCATCTCTGATCCCACAACATTCGCGGA
>DASYEA010000704.1:0-2979 GCA_036499265.1 Schlesneria sp.
TTCAACAATTCGCCGCAATCATTGATTGCGAATCGCGAGTGTTTTCCAATACAAGAGAACACACTCAGTCACTCCGAATGTGCCTGCTTGTCGCGACCCGTTCGCATCTCGCCATCGACGGAACGACAATAGGACGCGATCGTTCATCAACTTTCACATACCGCGTTGAATTCAGTGCGCAATGGGCGAGTCGTCCAATTTGTCATGGTATGTCGACGAGTCGCGTTTGAATCGAGGCTGAACCAATTGGCTCGACCTTCAATCAAGCGAAAAACAAGCTTCGATTCTTCACAAAACGGGATCGATCACGAACCTGAAGAATTCGCAATCTCTTCACTGCCCCCTCACGTCGGCGCGTAATCTACCGGCATGTTTCCGCGGCTTGGTCGCACTTAGTCTGGATTTGCGGATGTGGTTAATTCGTTGCTTATTTCCGGAGGAGCATGTTATGGCCCAATCGTCGACGAGTCTATTTTCGCCGCGTCATTCTCGTCGGTTGGCGTTTACGCTGATCGAATTGTTGGTGGTGATTGCAATCATCGCTGTGTTGATCGCCCTGCTATTGCCTGCCGTCCAACAGGCGCGCGAGGCCGCGCGACGAACACAATGTCGGAATAATCTCAAGCAGATCGGGTTGGCTCTACATAACTACGCGTCGTCCCACAGCAAGTTTCCACCCGGCCGACAGTCCCCTGATATGGTCACCGCCTCCACGGGGGTCCCAATTGATTCTTACACTGCCTACACCTTGGCGAATTCGACAGCCAATGCAGCCAACCGGTCAGTACATGTCATGATTCTCCCTTTCTTGGACCAGGGAAATATCTACAACTTGATCAATTTCAACGGTCGGTGGTCGCAGCAAATGACATCTGGTGGAGCTCCAATTAATCCTAACTACACAGCATTCAACAATGCTGCCGGGCTGTTCATGTGTCCTTCGGACGTGGTCTACGCCACTGTCGTCACCGAGAACAACTACGTCTACAACTTTGGTGGTTCAACGCCGTACGCAGGTGCCGAGCGATCTGGTGCGCAGAACAACACGACTGCAACATTTCCTTCGGCCAGTCAAGGTCTGTTGTCTTGTGCGGGAAATGGTGCGTTCACAATCGGTCGCAGCCTGGATGCGGCCTCTTTCCGGGATGGAATGTCGAATACCGTAATGTTCGCTGAGAGAACTCGAGGCAGTGGGTTAAACATGAACGTGGGCTTTCCGAATCCAGAAGACATCATTACGGATCCAAATCGCAACGCGACAACCATGGCAGATCCGGATGCCATGTATCGAGACTGCGGAAGTGCATCGCCATTGATCTCGAATTTCAATTTTTCTTCGTTCGGTCGCTGGTTGCCGGGCACCGATTTCTCGAACGGCTGGCCTTGGGCTGCGTACTCAGGATCGATGTACAACCATATGGCGCAGCCAAACTGGAAGGGGTCGGATTGTGGGATTCTCAGTGCTATTTCGGATACGCCCGGAGAAGCCGCCATCATCTCTGCTCGCAGTCGTCACATTGGCGGAGTGCATTGCATGATGGCGGACGGCAGCGTGCGATTCGCAAGTGAAAATGTTGATCTCCTTGTTTGGCGAGCGATTGGGACGCGAGACGTTGGTGAGACTGTCGGTGAATTCTGAATTGCTTCCTCTCATGAATTGATTTTTAGCGAGGATCCAATAAATGTTGCGGTACTGTCTTTTGCTGCTTCTTATGGTTAGTCCGGTTGGCTGCACGCGGAATCAGACTGCGGCTGTGACCCAATCGAGCGAACAGGCGTTTCAGCTTGGTCGTGACGCATTCGAAAGTAAGGATTATGAAGGAGCTTCTCGTCATTTCGATGCCGCGTTAAATCAACAAGGTTTGAATGCTGATTTGACTGCCGAGGCGCTGATGATGCGTGCCAAGGCTAACATACAACTCGGTCGATCGACGGAGGCAATGCGCGACCTGGAGGAAGTTGGCAAAGGGCCTGCTCCCCGTGAAGAGGTTCTGGCTGCAAAAGGAGACGTCGCAATTTTGCAGGGAGATCTCAATGAAGCACGACGCTTATACTCGAAAGCTCAAAAGTTGAATCCGGCTGTCAAACTCCCTGAAAAACTGTGAAGCTGGATTTGTCCGATATAGTACACTAAGAGGTAATACAATGCGGGTAATCGTTCTGTTTCTGATCGTCGTTTTGTCCGCCCAGACGTGTTTTGCATGGTCGGAAGGGGGCCATCATCTGATTGCCGTGATGGCATTCGAAACCCTATCACACGATCAGCAACAAGAGGTGTCGACACTGCTGAAGTCGCATCCTCGTTTCGCAGAGGACTTCAAACCGCCAGAGAAAATCAGCGACCCAGCAGAGATTCAGCGCTGGCTGGTGGGTCGGGCCGGATATTGGCCCGATGTCGCAAGATCGCAGCCGGTATTTACGCGTCCCAATTGGCACTACCAACTGGGCGCATCAATGGTGGTCGGACAACCCGTGAATGTCCCAGCAACGCCAGGACCACTTCCGGCGGACGCGACGATGGAGACTGGGAATCTCCATATCGCCCAGGCAATACAATTGTGCCGATCGGTTCTGAAAGACAAGAGTAGACCAAGCTCCGAACGCGCTCTGGCTATCTGTTGGCTGATTCACCTAGTAGGCGATGCCCATCAACCTTGTCACGCTGGTAGCTTGTATTACGCAAAGGTCTTTCCGGAAGGGGATCGTGGCGCGAATTCCATTCCGACGAAGCAATTCAAAAACTTGCATGCCCTTTGGGATGGATTGCTCGGCCCGTTCTTCGATGCGGGCGACGTTCAGCGGAGAGAACGATCGATCATCGCTGATCGTGCGAACTGGCAGGAAGCGCAATCGGCTGCTAAATCCAGTAATGGTCTGGATCCGCTTCGCTGGTTAAGCGAGAGCGCGGAGCTCGGCCGCAGTCACGTCTATACGAAGGAGATCATGACTCCCGTCGAGGCCGTTGCCAAAGGGAAGGTC
>DASYEA010000705.1:0-2131 GCA_036499265.1 Schlesneria sp.
ATCTTTGTGCCATTGCCGCCGTGAACTCGGATTGCAGGTCTTCGTAACCCGGCAATGGAAGTTCGATGCGAACGGAATCCTTAGTGAGATCGAACGGGATTTCAACGACGGGCCCGAGGAAGATCAACGTTTTGCGTTCAGCGATGAGTCCGCTCAGCAAATCACGCAGGCGACGGACAATCACTGGGTCGTTGATCCAGGCGTGAAAGTCTTTGACCAGAAATACATGGCCGGGTGGATAGTCACCCAATCGCAGCAGTAACTCCCAGGCAGACGGCTCGGCGGCTTCTCCGACTGGAGGTTGCAGGCCGCTGGTAATCGTCCAAGTTACCAGTCCTCGTTCGATCTCCAGCGTCAGTTCCGCCAGTTCGTGCTCCCATCGTTCCTCTTCCCACGTTTGCAGGAACAGCAGTGGGTAGCCCGCTTCGATTCGCGAACGCAGGTCGTCGAGAATGGCTTCGGTATTCATGGGAGATCTTTGAAGACTGGGGCTCGAAAGGCGACTGAGTGAGTGCTTGAGTTCGTTATTGCAAACGGGCTGGAGTCACTTCTCTCAATTCATGACCACGCCTTTTTTCAGAATGAGATTCGCATAGATCGCAGTCTCTCCGGTGGCGACAATGGCATACGCCGACCGGGCGAAGTCGTAAAATCGGAATCGTTCGACGGGCCGCAACTCGATCTCACGGATTTCGTGCTTCTTGATCAGCGTGCGGTACTCGGTCCAGATCGGCGGTTCGGGTGTCTCGGAATCAACAGGTTCCATGACGCTGGCGGGATGATCGACGAAAGTGTCAAGCGGGAAGAATTTCAGGATCGCATCCAGGATCTCGGGGACGCCGTGTCCATCGGCACGGACGATCCGCTGTGCATGTGATTCTGCTGGGAAATTGCCGTCCGCCAGGACGATTTCATCGCCGTGGCCCATCCGCATCAGGAGGGAGAAAAGTTCGGGGGATAAACACGGCGGAATGTGCTTGAGCATCGTCAAATGGTTCCCAGATGTTTCTCGAACAGGTGCCGAAATGATACCGAGGCAGACAGGTTGCTGGCCATGCAAGAGGCTGTCGTGTGAATCTCTTCTCTTCCTTTGTGTCTCTGCGCCTTTGCGTTAATCCACCCTCGAATTCAGCAAAAGGCAGCGGACGTTTCGGACGAGCTCTGTCTCGTGTGGATGCGAATTTAACGCAAAGGCGCAGAGTAGGACGGAGAAAGATCTCTGACGCTGATCATATGAGTACGCATTGCTTGTTAGCGGGTTCTCTTTTTGTCTCGGCGGCGATTGCGAGGGGGATCTTCTTCGGTCCGCGGTTTCCTTGGTTTGTCCTTGGGATCGACCAACTGAAATTCGAGCTTGCGATTAGTGAGATCGACCTTGGCGACGACGACATGAACGGGACTTCCCAATCTGAAAATGCGGCCTCGTTTGCGGCCGACTAGGGTGTGGGCTCGATTGTCGTAGTCATAGTGATCGTCAGGCAGCGTTGAGATGTGGACGAGGCCTTCGGCGGGAAGCTGGATGCCCAGACAGAAAAAGCCGAATTTTTCGACGCCGGTGATCGTAGCCTCCAACTCCAGTCCGATTTGATCGGCCAGATATTCGAGTAATTTCAGCTTGATCAGTTCCTTCTCTGCATCGGCAGCGCGGCGCTCGGTCAGCGAACACCACTTGCCGAGCGAGACCAAGTCGGCGGGAAGTGGCGTTTCGTCTCGATCGCCTTTCGAAGTCTCGGACTTCCGTTTCCTTCGCTTTGCGCTGGGGTCATGCTCGGCTTGAATGACTTCGTCCAACAATCGATGTACGGTCAGATCCGGGTAGCGCCGGATCGGGCTGGTGAAATGGCAGTAGTTTGCTTCCGACAAGGCGTAGTGGCCGACATCAGGGTCGGGGCTGTACTCGGCTCGTTTGGTGCTGCGGAGGACCGCGTAACTGACGGCGTACTCGTGAGCGGTGGCGTGGACTTCTTTCAACAGGGCCTGAAGATCGCCTCGGCCGGGCATCTTGCGAATGTTATGACCGAGCGAACCGACGAATTCGCTGAGGGCTCGCAGCTTTCGTTCATCAGGGGACGCATGAGTACGGCGCAGGAAGTTGAGGCCACAATCGGCCAACTTGTTGGCGACGGCGACG
>DASYEA010000706.1:0-3058 GCA_036499265.1 Schlesneria sp.
CAGTGACCTGCGGGGATTGCAGGAAGCTTGTCAGGAACCGGTCATTGAGGAACGCTGGAGGCGAGTGGAAGAGACGTTGAATGTCGACGCCTTCATCTCGTTCATGGCATTGGAACTGATGACGGGCCACTGGGACGGCTACACATGGAATAAAAACAACTACCGTCTCTACTTCAATCCCATCGACAGTAAAGCGTACTTTCTGCCGCATGGGATGGATCAAATGTTCGGCGACCCAAACGCATCGGTACTGGACATGCCAGGGGCAATCGTTTCTTCGACAGTCATGCAGAATCCAGAGTGGCGGGCTCGTTATCGAAAACGCCTGATCGAACTGCTCCCCTTGTTCGACCCGCCAACCAAGTTGCAGAGTCGTGTCGACGTCCTTCAACGGAGATTGCGGCCGGTCCTGAAAGCGATCGATCCTCAGTTGGCACTTGATCACGCAGAACGAGTCAAAGAATTCAAAGAGCGCTTGGCCGGTAGGGCGGTAAGCTTGAAACAGCAAAGTGAGCAGGAAGACCCACACCCACCAGAATTTGACGAGAACGGCGTGATGCATCTGGACGGGTGGAACATGGCTTCAGAAAGCGAAGACGCGGTTGTCGAAGAAGCAGATTCAGGGAAAGGCAAGATGGCCTATTCAATCCTCTGTGGCCCCAGTGGGCAATGTGTCGCGTCATGGCGCCGCCGAATCGTGCTGGGAAAAGGGACCTACGTTTTTCATGCCAACGTGAAAACGAAGCAAGTCGCCAAGATGGAAGATGAAAAAGGTGTCGGTGCTGGTCTGCGGGTGTCCGGCGCGAACCGCACGAACACCCTCTCCGGGACCTCAAAGTGGAAGCCGCTTGAATTCGAATTCTCGATCGACGAAGAGTTGCGTGAGGTCGAACTGATCGCGGAACTAAGGACCACGCGCGGACAGGCTTGGTTTGACCCCGAGACTCTGCGTCTCTCACGCAAGCCCATGGAAGAGACGCCGACTCCAGAGGGACCAGGCAACTGATGGCGGCAGGGTGGCCGGGGCTGGACCAACGGGAAGCCCCGGTTGAGAGTCGATCGACGTTGATTGTGTGTTCGGCGTCGGCCACCCGAAGATTTAGATTGGACAATCCACTAGGCTACCGGCTTGTGACCGTTTCCGTCTGGAAGTGAACTACCCGGCAAATTGTGACGATAAGGAGGGTTGTGGGGAGGCAACCGACCCTGCTTCCAGTGCGACGGCGGGATTCAATTAGCCAACGAAATGACGCCGCATGGCAGACTATCGCGTACAGCTTGATCTCTTCTCCGGACCGCTCGATTTACTGCTGTATCTCGTGCGGCGGAACGAAGTTGACGTTGCCGAACTGCCAATTGCCCGCATGACGCATCAGTTCCTGCAGTTTCTTGAAGTCCTGGAATTTCTCGATCTGGATCTGGTCGGCGACTTCATCGTCATGGCCAGCACGCTGGTCGAGATCAAAAGTCGGCAGGTTTTGCCGAGAGCCGAAGAGGAAGTCTCGGACGAGATTCCGATCAACGATGATCCATCGAGCGAATTGATTCAGCAGCTGATGGAGTACAAGCGGTATAAGGATGCCGCCTTGGCGATGGAACAGCGGGCGGCGGAGTGGCAGGAACGCTATCCGCGTCTGAGTGATGATCGCCCGAGCGCTGGCAAAGACCACGCCGAGGACCCGATCAAGGAAGTCGAATTGTGGGACCTTGTCAGCGCTCTCTCCCGAGTTCTGCAGAAAAAGGTTGTCGAGCGATCGTCCAGTATCCGCTACGACGACACGCCAATTTCAACGTATATCGATCGCATCGGTGCTCGCGTTCGCGAAACGGGCCGCATCCCATTTTCAGAGTTCTTCGAAGGAACCAACCTGCGCAGCAAGATCATCGGCATCTTCCTGGCGGTCTTGGAACTGCTGCGTCACCACGGCTTCCGAGCCGACCAGATTTCCGAATACGGTGAGATCTATGTCCTGCCACCAACAACAGGCGAACCCGAACTGACTGCAACCGCCCCAACCACGGAACCCGCACCGCTGACATCGGCTTGATGGAGCATCCCGCCACATCGTTGCGGGTCGCTATTTCTCAAATCGCGGTCAAATAAGTCAAATAGGGTCTGGATCGAGTCACACCGATTCGGGGATAATGGGTACTGAAACGAACGCTTCATTCCCGTTGTAAGTCGTCGTGTTCAGTGGACCGTAACCAACGGCCACACCTGTCGATTGCGAAACGGCGATCGATACGTGTGGCCGTTGTTTTGTAGTGGTCGAGCACACGAAATGGGGTCGTGGTGAAGCAGACGACTGTTCTTTGACAACCTGATCCGATTGCAGTCTCGCCAAGCGAACCTCAATCGAGATGCCCAATCGCTTGGCGAGACTAAATAAGTCCTCCGCCCAATCGGAGGCTTGTCTTCTGGAAGGGCGCGGCTCCTGCCAAGCCGCTTAGTCTCGTTGCATGCGACCGCCAAACAGGCCACTCCATTGTTGTGGACGATCAATTTAGCGCCTTACGATCACACTTTGACGATGCTGGCGGTCGCCTTGTCGGCGAAGCGTCCGATGGCTCGCTCTCGTTCAGCATGCGTCATCGCATGCACACGACGCAGCAGAATCTCTTGAGCAGAAGTCAGCCGTTTGCTGCGGCGCTCCATCGCGGCGCGAGCGGTTGCCAACCCTTTCTCGAGCGGCAGGCCGTCAATCAGTTCTCCATGCCAGATGCGCGAGAACGAAGGAACATGCTTCGGCAGCAGTTCTCCGTCCGGTAGGATCAGAGACATGATTCCAATCGACGACCCGGTGTTAAACAGGCTGCCAATTGCCGTCTTCGTGTGATCGCCGATGAAACAACCGACCTTCATTTCGCCAGATTCGATCGAATCACCCGACAGCGGAACTCGAACGGTCGAATAATCATTCTTCAGGTCACTGTTGGTCGTCAGAGCCCCCAGGTTGACCCACGGACAGACATAGCTGTGTCCGAGAAAACCGTCGTGGTACTTGTTGACGTACCCATGCAGGATCGCCCCTTCGATTTCACCGCCAACTCGGCAGAC
>DASYEA010000707.1:0-3958 GCA_036499265.1 Schlesneria sp.
TCCCGAAAACGCGATTCAAGCATCCGGCCGCTGATTCAAGATCTTTGCCCTCTGTGGTGCAACGCTGGATGAGTTGCGATGCAACTCCAGAGAAGTGGTCGCTCGATTGCTTCCGAAAAGCGTCTGTGTTTCTTATCGCCCCGAGTAACCAAGAGAGTCCTTTCAGCGAGTGAGATCCGTCGCGGAGAATGCCAGCATACACTGTCAGTGAAGGTAGCCACCTTTCCATTTGTGACTCATCGAACGCCAACTCAACGGCCGCGTAGGCGAATTGGATATGCTTCGTCCGCAACTCATCCTTAGGCGTGATCAGCCCAAGAGAAGCCAGCCGATCGAGTGCAAGGCGGAGTTCCCGCTCCGCAACGCTCCAATCAGATATCTGTTGAACTAGCCAAGTTTTCGACACGCCAGCATCGCAGGTTACTATCTGTCCGGCGGCAATCACCAAGAGAAGATTGCGATCGTGAGTAAATTGTTCCAGGCACTCAAGCTCCCGTTTCGCCGTGTTCCAACCGCCTCTGAGAACCCAAAAAAACTCCCAAGGCGTAGTCTGCCTTCGCGCATGATAGAGCCGATTTTCAATCGACGTCTCGAATTGCCGATCTCCAATTCGATCGTCGAATTGTTTTAAGATCGGGAGGATCTCGCTTCGCCGCTCTGCCAGTACCCTAGACAGTTCATCTATTGCCTGCCCAGGGTTAATGCACAGCGGATTCGTGAGCTGTGGTTCCTTAATAGTCGAAACCAGCAGCACCTTGATTTTGGAATTGGCCAGTTCTGCTAGACGAGTTGCGAACGGTTTACCACAGCGCTGAGCGTCATCAACGACCAGAAGCGACGGTAGCTCAGTCGGCAAGTGTCGTAACAAATCGTTCGGAGTCGAGAACGGCTGCGGTCGCCAAATCAGAAAACCTTCCTGACGGTGATGCTTCGCGACTTGCCAAGCAGTTACCGACTTCCCAGAGCCTGGGATACCAACCAATTCATGGATGTGAGAGCGATTCAATTCGTCAATGATCTCTCGACAGATCGGGAATGTCGGGCACGCATCTACGTCCGCCGGCCCCAATCTCTGGCCCGCCACCGCGCTCTCGATTCCACGTTGATTTTCAAAAGATACGGTCTCCCAGCTTGAATTGAATTGGGGTACATTCTCAATTGTTCCAATCCAACGCTTGACTAACGAGACCAGATCTTCGCGCGATAGCATTTGCCCTTCGGCGGCATGCAGCGAGAGTTGCGTCACAAGAGCGAGAACCATGAGTTCTCTCAGCTTTGGAACAGTTTGCCCCAGTCCCTCTGCATGCAGGAACTTATCTAACTGATGCGCGCCCTCGTTGAGAAATCCTTGCCAATCCAAGTTTTTGGGACAGGGAATTGAAACTTCAGAGTGACCGTTCAATCTCGCAAGATCCTGAGAAGCTGGCCCGACCAAAATCAGCGAATATGAATCCGCGATCACTTCAGCTCTGAGTTCCGTGGCCCATGCCTTGGCCTGCGTTACGGTCATCTGATTGATCGATGATTTGACCTGAACAGCCCTACAACCAGCTTGCCCAACCCACAGGATGTCTACTTTTTGGGTCAACGAGCTTGGTTCAATTGTTACCGAGCTCCAAGTGGGGTCATCGAGTGAATGCAGGAGCGCGACCACACTTTGAACCAGGTAGCCACGATTTCCTTCTTGCCCGCCCATTCGTTTTGAATCCAGATTGATTACGGTCCGCTGCAATGATTTCACGCCGATTATGGCAGTGAAATAATCTAACGCTGTACCTCTTCAATCGTATGAGATTTATCCAGATCATTGGAGTCATGCTCTCGGCCTTATCTAAGGTGCCTTCGAATATCGAGATTCACGCTTTTCCCGATGTGGTGGCCTAATGCCTTTAGCCATTGGAGTGTCGGTTTATTCAATATACGGAAGCTTGCTGGCATCCAAGCTGCCAATTGCTACCATGTTTCCCACCAACTCATGAGTTGAATACGTATCCAAGGAGAACGCGAAACCGCAGCCACATAGTTCGCTGCTTTGACAATTTGAACGACGCGCGTGCGTCAAAAACTGCTTCATCCGAAACCGCCAACCTGAGTCGCAAGACTCTTGTATTCAGCAAAAGCAGTGCTTGGGCCGCGCCCCGAAAGGGGCGTCGGTTATGCTCACCTAAGCATAACCGACGTTATGCGCAGTTCAGGATTATGGGGAGTGATTCAACGACTGCATTCGGACAGCCTGTTTTTCGTGGGTTTTTCAGATAGTTCGGTCGGTGAGTGCTGAACATAAAATTGATGCTTTCCCTTTGCCTTCAGCAGAATGGAGAGCGTCATGTCAAAGCATTGTCTCAAGAGCGTCTGTCGGTCCGTCTGTGCCAGGTCAATTCGTTCGCTTTTACAGCGGTATTCGGATTACCTGACCGCCCTGGGGTTCTCCCAACCACGACGCCGTCGCTGTGCTCTGGTTCTTGAGCACTTCGGTCGATGGATTGGTCGTCGGCACATCAGCAGACCTCGCGTTCAGGAATTCGTCGATCAAGGGTTGCCGAATTGCCTGTGTCTGGGAGTGAGTCGCGATCGGAAATTAAATCGTGCCGCACTGAATCACATGTTGGCGATGCTTGGCTCGGGCCGGGAGCAATCGGTTTATCCGCCAGGTCACCTTGGCAGGTTGTTACGGATCTATGCAGAGCATCTTGCCGATACCAGAGGTCTTGCACCGGATACCGTCCGTCGCCACTTGGCGTATACGCAGGACATGCTTCGCCGTTTCGGCGTCCGAAGAGAGACTCAGTTCAGAAATTGGACGCCCGAATTGATCGAAGAAGACGTCGCGCGGGAAGGACACTGCGCTCCGGGGCGCGGACGCAATGTCGGATGGTGCGCGCGTTCGTTCCTGCGGTTTCTGCAACAGAAGGGCCTGATTGAGCGAGACCTCGCCGGTGCCGTTCCGACCGTCGCGCGGTGGCGATTGGCATCGCTTCCGACGACATTGAGCGAAGCAGAAATTGATCGTTTGCTAGCTGCCGCAGACCTGACGACAGCATTAGGTCGACGCAACTATGCCATCATTGTGTGCCTCAGCGAATTGGGACTGCGCGGAGCGGATGTGGCAAATCTGCAAGTCGACGACATCGATTTCACTGCCGGGACGTTGCGACTGAGGCAGCGTAAGGAGCGACAAGCAGATGTCTTCCCGTTGACGTCACCGTTGCGCTTGGCGTTGCAGTGCTATCTTCAGGGATTTCGCCCTGCCTGCACATCGTCGTCTGTTTTCGTTCGACACCATGCTCCGTTGGGCAAGTCGCTCACGTCAGTCGGCATTTGCAGTGTGGTTTTGCGTCTGGCGGACAAAGCCGGATTGCGTCACCGCGTACACGGTTCTCATGTGTTGCGGCGAAGTCTGGCCAGCCGCATGGTCAACGCTGGTGCAACTCTAAAACAGATCGCCGATTTTCTGGGGCACACCTCGATCGACACCACAACACTCTATGCCAAAGTCGATCTCACCACGCTCTCCCGAGTGGCGTTGCCCTGGCCAACGAAAGAGAGAAAGGCGGTGCGACCATGAAACGCCAGACAATGATGCACCACGTGAAAGACTATTTGCGGTTGAGGCGGTCGCTTGGTTTTCAAATGCGATCTCAAGGAGAAACACTTCTGAGTTTTGCGAAGTATCTCGATGGCGCGGGGCATCACGGTCCATTGACGACGGAAACAGCGCTGCGCTGGGCCAATCGTCCCCACTTGTCACGAAGCTCTCGCGCAAAGCGGCTCTCGGCGATACGTTGTTTTGCCCGCTATCTGGCAGCGCGAGATGGCAGAACGGAAGTGCCGGACCGTCATCTGGTACCAAGGGTCTGTTTCCGCCAGCGGCCACACCTCTACAGTCCCCACGAACTGGAACAGTTGGTAGCTGCGACCGAGCGGTTGTGGCCTTCGTATCCTTTAAAGAGGCTGGTTT
>DASYEA010000708.1:0-3434 GCA_036499265.1 Schlesneria sp.
CGGGCGGTCTTGAACATCGTCACGAATGCGATTGACGCCGTTGAAGGAGCAGAATCACCGATCGTCCTGATCGAAACCGGACATCAGACTGACACAGACATGATCTGGGTGGCGGTCTCCGACAACGGACCAGGCATCCCCGAGAATCAAGTCTCCAAAATCTTTCAAGTGTTCGAATCCACGAAGGGTGCTCGCGGGACGGGACTCGGGCTGGCCGTCAGTCAGAAGATTCTGCGCGAACATGGTGGAGAAATCACCGTCGAAAGCCGACCCGGCGAAGGTTCTCGATTCATGCTGGCGTGGCCACGAATTGAAGACGAAGGCCAAACGGTCGCATAGTTCCAACGCCGTCCCGACGGCTATGGAGCCACCGCGCGGACTTCCACCCTGACACTCCCCTTGTTGTCGCTGAGCGAATTCCATTCGTCATTGATTCGCAAGTACATCGTGCCAGAGACTGGTGCCGTAAAGGTGCCGCCAAGGCCAATGGGATAGACCCGCAGCATCGAATCCTCCCCCCCACCAGATTCCCCAGATTCCGTCCGCAAGCAGCCAAGCAACAGCCCAAGTGGCTTCCCACCAAAATATCGAAAGCTGATTCCGGATGGCTCACTGATCCAAGGTTTTGGTTCCTGAGCAAGTTCGAAACGTCCCGTCGCACTAATCATGTATTTGTCGCCCTCGCGCATCCGCACGGTGCTGGACTGCCATCCACGATCGGCCTTGATCTCGACTTCACTTTGCAGATGTGACGCAGTGAGCTCCGCACCCGGCTGGAAATCAATGGCTGCACGAGTCGCGTCGTAGCCGTATTGAAGATTCTGCGCGAACAGCGTCCATTCGGTTGCAAGATCTCGAGCGTCGGGACTGAACGAACGATGGAACTCGGCTGGAAAAGCATTTTGCTGCAGATGCTCACCCAACTTCCGAAAGCGTTCTTGATACCGAGGGTGCGTATCGAGAAACGTACATAACCCCCACGACCAGGCGTATTGATCCGTCTTCAAGAACTCTTCCGGTCTCAGACCCAGGATCTCCGTGACCGATTTCGCTTCACCACTCGCGTAGTCATTTCGAATAACAGTGATTCGGCCCGATCCAGCGAATTCCTCCGGAGATATCGGCATGACTCGGAATTCAATTGTTCCATCTTGGGCGATCCGATGCGTCCCAAAACATTCGGCCATTCCTTCCATATACCAGACCGGAGCGTCGACATCGGGCATCGTCGTCATGAAGCAATGCGTCGCCTCGTGAATTAGCAGGTGACGACGATAATAGTCATATTGTTGCTCGCGCATCCAGAATTCGTTGCGTCGATGTCGACCGTGCTCGAAACGCGGCAGGTCACCCGGAATTAGGCCCGCCTCACGAAACAGCGCGTCATCGCCAATCAAATAGCCTGTCATCTGGAACTCTGTCCTCGCCCGGTCCGGCGGCAGTGCTCCGAAGTATTTTTCGAGAGCTTCGTAAGCACGATCGATGACGGTCGGCAGCGTGGCAGCAATCTGCGGATCAATATCCGTGTACAGCTTCAACCGCTTCGACTCAAAACACCTGATTCCCACTTCCGCCAGACGCTGATCATCATGTGGCAGCCTGGCATCGTTGGGACGAAAGACTTGCTGCGGTTCGGCGTCCACGGAAGAAGGTGAATTCGCTTTTGCTCCCCTCCCATCGAAGATATCGCTAGTCGCAGGAAGCTCAATCGGTTTCGGCTTCGCAGCTCTCTTCGGAGCAACTTTAATGTCTCCAGGTTCTGCCTTCGCAACGGCTGGCAATACCGCAGGCTTCGCCCCACATCCAATCGTGAAGCTGATCGCACACAGTAGCATCGAAGCGACCGCAATATCTTGTCTTCGATCTGTCATCGATCATATTGCCTCAGACAGAAATGGCTCACAATCTTACTCACCCCGTAAATGCAATCAGTTGAAAGTCTTGATATCGTCTGGCAACGCGAACCAAGTACGAATCTTCAGACTTTCGCCGCCGCTTTGCAATTCCACTCGATATCCAGCCCAGTCAATATTCCAGAGGAGCGTTCGATGGCTTCGTTCATCTATTGTTTGAATGCCAGCACTATTCGTCCGACACCAATCTTGGACAAGATTCGCATTGCAGGCGAAGTCGGTTACAAAGCCATTGAACTGTGGCACGATGAAATCGAAGCATTCGTTGCTGCCGGCCGCCCGATCAGCGACATCAAGAAGGCCTTGAACGATGCGGGCCTGACTGTTCCGACCGCGATCTACCTGCGAGGCTGGTGCGACACAACAGGTGCGGAGCACACCGCAGGTCTCGATGAGTGTAAACAGCGGCTCGAGCAAGCCTCTACGTTGGGAGCAATTTACAGCATCGCCAGCCCCGCAGGTGGCAAAGTCGATGTCGCACTGGCGGCAAAAAACTATCGCGAACTGGTGGACATCGGTCTCTCGTTCGGCGTGAAGCCCGCCATGGAATACCTGGGATTCGTCGAGCAGATCAACTCGATCGAATCAGCACTCGAAATCATGACTCTGTCTGGACATCCTCAAGCCACGATCATCGTTGACCCATTCCATAATTTCCGGGGTGGTGGTTCATTTGAGTCTCTCGCGAAGCTTCGGGGAGACCAGATCGCCATCAGCCACTTCAACGACACGCCATCGTCGCCCCCGCGGCTGCAGCAGCACGATCACAGTCGCGTGCTGCCCGGGGAGGGCCATCTAGACCTGAAGCAGTGGATCGGCCTGCTGAAGCAGATCGGCTACAAAAGTTGGTTGTCGTTGGAATTGTTTAACGAAGCACTCTGGGCCGGCGATCCCAAAGAGGTCGCCAAACGAGGCCTGGAATCGATGCGCGCCGTCGCTGAAGCCTGACGGCTACGCCAACCCTGTTAGTGTTCCCGTCGCGTCGGCAAATTGGTCTGTCTCGACGCCCATCTTTTGTGCCAACGTCAACAAGACGTTGGACAGTGGTGGATGCTTGTCCTGATCGAACGACAGATGCTGGCCATGCTTCAGCCCTAGCTTCTGGCCACCGGCAACCAATGTCGGCAGGTTCTTCGGAGAATGATCGCCTCCTTTTCCTGAATTCATGCCACTGCCGAACAGCACCATCGTGCGGTCCAGCATCCGACCGTCGGCTTCGGAAGTCGACTTCAGCATGTCGAGGAACCGACCCAATCGCGACAGATGAAAACGATCGATCGCCGCCAGCTTTTTCAGCATTCCGGCATCACCGCCGTGATGCGATAGTTCGTGATGGTTTTCGCCGCCACCACCATACCCGCCCGCCTCGCGAGACCATTCGAACGTAATCACTCGCGTCGTATCGGTGATGAACGCCAGATACGCTAACTCCAACATCACGTCTAGCCACATCGGACGATCGTGAGCGTCACCTGGCTGGCTCGCCAACTGCAATCCCACCTCGGCCACGGTGGCTTTCGG
>DASYEA010000709.1:0-6671 GCA_036499265.1 Schlesneria sp.
CACATGGAATTTTCCATCCAGTAGGTCCAGGACGTCCTTTTTGATATGGAGTCTTGGTCCATCTTCCGAATTCGCGAACTTATCCAGTTGCTTCGCCGTCGCTCCACGCCCCTGAAAACTATCCACCAGGGACTCGATCGCTTGATAAGCCTGAGGCACATTCCAATTGGCGCTGAAATAGGCGGTGACATCGGCAGGAACCCACTTGGGTGGGGCCAGGTCTACGGCTGGAAACTGAAAGACGTTCAGCACACCTGTCGGTTGCTCGGCATGCACAAATGTCTTCGAAACGCCGTCGAAATCTTCGCTGCCATAGTAAGTTGCGCCGCCCCAGCCTTTGAGCTTGTCGATTCCCAGAGAAGGCAGGAAGAGCTTTGCCATCCCGACTTGCGGAACGAATTCTGAGGCCATATCGAGGCCTGATTGAATCAATCCGATTGGATTGACGAACCACACGAGGGCCGGATCGCTGGATTCTTCTTTGCAACGATCCTGCACGTACTTGTAGATGTCGTTGTTCGCCAAGGTGTCGGTGCTGTCACCGTCCCAGCGGTCAAGCACTTCTTTCAAGGCATCGACAGATGTCGAGAAAACCAGGCACGAATCGTCATTGAAGTAGGCCAGCGTCTGGAACGGATTGTTCGCGTCCAGATCTTTGAAGGCGTACGCATGGACGGTGACATCGCCGACATCCTGTGTGGAATGCTCTGCCACATCATCCATGCCATCATGCATCTGCTTCAGGAGTTTTTCGATCGTTTCCTTGTCGCCGTAGTCCATGATCAGTACAGGGGCCAACTTGCGAGCGGGCCGCTCCATCACAGCGATCGTCACTTCGCCCTTGGGGATGGCGAGCAACTCGGGGATCGTTACGCCGACTTCTGCCTGCAGTTTGTCTGACAGTTCGTCGATTTTCTTATGGACATCCTCAAGAAACGGCTTTAGCGCCGGGTCGCGCAGCATGCTGCCCGTAACCGATTTATCGAATTCTTCATTGAAGTCAGGAACGCTGGGAATACTGAAAAACAGCAACGTATCCTTCGGAAGCAGTTGTGCGCCGGTAGGATCATCATCGGCAATCGCTACCTGCCCGCCGATCAGTGCCTGCGCCAAGCCGCAGATCACCAGGGTTGTCGCCAGCCACACTTGCTTCATGAGTGATTCCAATTCGTTCGACCAGAGGTTGAGATGACAGTGAAAACAGCGGCCTGCGCTGTCAAGATTTCGGGCACTTGCCGATCTTATTTATCCCTTCAGGTTGCGTGTTCAATATCCTGACGATTTCACAACGGACTGACAATCCTGACCAGCAGTGACAACCCGCCATCGCGGATGTCACTCCTGCCTAATTTGAAGGTTCGGGAACAGAAATGGACTATAAGGGCTATTCTTGTGTACCCGTATCCAGTCTCCAAGGTTTCAGAGTCCTCATCTTGGTTGGCTTGCAACACAGAGTCGACTCGTGTTAGCGTCCTCGCTAACGTGGCCGGAATGTTGACGGCAGACGTCCCCGGTCGCTCACTGCCCTATTCGATGCCCGTTCCGCAGAAAGACCCCACAAAACCATGGCTTACGATATTACGTTGATCCCCGGAGATGGAACTGGTCCCGAACTCGCCGAAGCCACTCGCAAGTGCATCGACGGGACCGGCGTTAAGGTCAATTGGGACGTACAGGAATGCGGCATCGAAGTCATCGAAGCTCAAGGCAAGATTCCGGAAGGAGTCTTCGCTTCGATCCGCGCTAACAAGGTCGCCCTGAAGGCTCCGATCACAACACCAATCGGCAAGGGATTTCGCTCGGTTAACGTGGCGTTGCGACAGGAACTCGGTCTGTACGCCTGCGTCCGCCCTTGCAAGACCTACAAGGGAGTCCGCTCGTACTTCGATAAGACCAACGTCGACTTGGTGATCGTTCGCGAGAACACCGAAGACCTGTATGCCGGTGTTGAATTCCAGGCAGGCGAAGCCAAGACAGGCGAACTGATCAACTTTATCAACAGTGCTTCCACTGGTAAGAAGATCAAGAGCGGCCTGACGACCACAGGTGTCAGCATTAAGCCGATGTCTGTCGAAGGGACTCGTGATATCAGCCGGTATGCTTTTGATTATGCTGTGAAGTATGGACGCAAGTCGGTGACGTCCATCTCCAAGGCCAACATCATGAAGTTCACGGATGGCCTGTGGTACGACGAAACTCGCGCCGTCGCCACTGCCTTCGGAGCCAAGTACGAGGACAGCAAGCTGGCGACAGGCGTCAAGGCCGACCCCACATTGGCCGACCGAGCCGGCAAGGGTTCTGCCGTCGCCTACATCGAGCGACTCGTCGACAACATGTGTATGCAGTTGGTCCAGAAGCCTGAGAACTACGACGTTCTGGTGATGGGCAACCTGTACGGCGATATCCTGAGCGACCTGTGCGCAGGCCTGGTCGGCGGACTTGGCGTTGCTCCCGGTGCCAACGTCGGACCCGAATCAGCAATCTTCGAAGCGACTCACGGTTCGGCTCCAAAGTACAAGGGCCAGAACAAGGTCAATCCAACCGCGCTGATCCTGTCCGGCAAGTTGATGCTCGAGCATCTGGGTGAAGCGGCTGCCGCCGCCAAGCTGGAGCGAGCGGTCGCCAGTATCATCGAAGAAGGAAAGTATGTCACTTACGACATGAAGGCCGATCGAAATGATCCGACGGCGGTAGGCACCCGCGAAATGGCCGAAGCGATCTGCAAGCGCATGGCCGAACTTGGCTAGTCCTGCGATTCAACACGATGCTTTTGAAGGGCTGTCACAAGAAGTTGTGGCAGCCTTTCTCTTTGTCAATTACAGCAGCGGTTCGTGGGCGTCAATCGTCCAGGCGGACGGATGCTGAGTGAAACCCAATTGCGGGTAGTAGTCGACTGCCGCGGGGGCAGAGAGCAACACCAGCTTGGTCGCCGACCCCAATTTCGTTCGCGTCAGCCGGATCAGTTCACGACCGATACCGCATTTCTGATGCGTTTCCCTTACGGCCAGATCCGACAGATAAGCCACGAAACTAAAGTCGGTTAGACTGCGCGCGACTCCCACCAGCAGCGAGCCATCCCAGGCAGAGACCGTCAAATTGCCGTGCTGAATCATGTCGCGAATCGTCTGCAGATCACCGACGGGACGACGCACGCCCAACGAGGTTGCCTTCAGCATCTCAATAAATTCGGCAGGATCGAGATCATTGCCGAAGCGATAGGTAATGTCTGGAATCACGATGTCCTTCCGAGATCGCTCCCATTAATCGCGACAGAGAGCAGTGCAGAAATCGGCTTCAGAACTTTTCGTCGTCTTCAATGTCGTCTCGTTGCGCTGCATCAATCACCGCGCGGCCCGCTTCAATGGACCGTTCGGCAGGGGCGCGAGGATCATCATTCGCTTCCAACTCCCAGCAGCAGTGCAGTGCGTAGATATCCTCGGGGGGCATCTCGACGCTGGTTTCATCAATCAGCGAAAACGTGATGCTGCCTGCCATCCCGATACCATCCGTTACCGATTCGTCATCGCCCGCGGCACTGTAGTGATATTTGAATAGCCACAACGGTCGCCAGTCGTTCGTTGGTGGCCAGTACAACTCTCGCGCGTCGTAAAGTTCGATCTCGTCAGGGGGGAGGCCGAACTCCTGCGGGTGCGAGAGCCAGTCGCACAGTTCGGCCATCGCGACAAACTCCGGTTCATTCGCCTCATCGGGGATTGCATCCGCGCGCTTCAACTCTTGCAGGTAAGTTCGAGCGGTAATCGCCAAGTTCCGATCCAACGTGAGTCTGGCCAGGAACTTGATCCCCGCGTCACTTCCCAGCACGGCCGAAGCCCAGGCCCCCTCCATCTGAACTCCAACGTCGGAATGGTCCATTGCCAGCGCGAGCAGTTCTGACCTTGGAGGATCGGTAACAAACGGCACGGCTGATGCCGCCGCATGGGCATAGCTAAATTCATCCTCATCGCTACTGGCCAACCAGCTTCGCAGTTTTCCAATTCCGTCAGGCGTATTGAACGGGTGCATGGAAATGACATGATCACGCGCCAGTCGATTCACCCAATCGAGAAACGCGACACAAACGAATCCATCTGGCAGGGGACTGCAAAGCCGGCGAATGAAGCTGGGAATGACGGGATCGCTGTCGCCCAATTGCTCGAAAATGACGGCCCACAGATAACCGTCTTGTAGGGCGACGCTATAAGCAGCATCGACGACACGATCCAGTCCCTCTTCAGTGCCATAACGGGCAAAGATTTTGAGAGCGAATAACAGGTCGCTTTCACATTCGCTGGGATCGATCAGCCTGGCATCGTAGGCCTCGATCAGCAGAGGAATCCCCTTTACTGCCAGGTGTCGATACGCTTCGGCCAAGGTGACCGATTGAAACAGCCGCACGAATTCAGGGAAAGCCGAGACCGCTTCATCGCTGTCCACGGTGCGTTTTACGAATTCGGCCATCGCATGCGTCAGGGCTTCGGCGTCTGCCATCGAGGCAATCTCATATTCCCCCAGTTCACTGAGCTCTTCGCACAGGTCTCCTTCCGGAGCGAGACCTCGCGTGAGTGCAGTTTGCAGGAGACTGAGTTTGCTCATCGACGGAACCTTGAAATCAGGGAGATCAATATTCTCGGGTGACAGACCGGCATTCTACCAATCGCGTCGCGACTTGTCGTGAAGCAAGATCTTCGCGAAAGTCGGGCTTGAACCGCGTTAAGGTTTACTCTCGCCGGCTGAATTACCCGTGGAATTTGATGGCGGTATGACGGAATCGAGCGGCGGGCAGAAGCCATCACATCGCATAACTGGTTGGGGCGGGTACTTTGGATACCGGAAATCCCTGGCGGAGAGGGTACACATCAAAAACCGCGATCGTGGAGTGGCGATCACACGCACCCATCGACACGTTTCACACAGACTGTTCACCATCATTCCAAGCATAATTGCTGCTTGGAGAAAGTACAGCATGTGGCCGCAGAACCTGCGCGGATGATTTCGCAGCGTGTCGCCTGTGCATTAACGGAGGTTCATTCGCCAAGGGAGTTGATCTTTGAAGGCACTTATCAAACGGCAGGGCGTGCCGCCGCGGATTTGCGGAACCCCAGCAGAATCGGCAGCACGAACAATGTGAAGACCATGCTGCTGATTACGCCTCCGATCACCACCGTCGCCAAGGGACGCTGAACTTCGGCTCCCGATCCTTCGCTGGTTGCCATCGGAATAAAGCCAACGCTCGCGACCAGTGCAGTCATCAGGATTGTTCTCAGGCAGCTGACGGACACGTTCGTCACCTCTGGCATCGCCATGTCCTTCGAAGTAACGGCCTGCACGGCTGTTCGCCATGCCGAGACCAGAATCATGCTGCTGAGCACCGACACACCAGACAGAGTGATGAATCCAACCGCCGCGGAAATCGACAACGGCATCTGACGCATCGATACTGCCAGGATTCCGCCGACGCAGGCGAACGGTACACTCGCAAACACGATGATGGTGTCTGGCATGCTACGATAGGTCAAATACAACAACCCGATAATCAACCCCAATGCCACCGGAACCACAATCATCAAGCGTTGCTGAGCGCGCTGCATGTTTTCGAATTGACCACCCCACTCGATCCGGAACTTGTCTTTAGGAAGATCCACTTGGGCCGCGATCTGTTTCTGGGCCTCGCCGACAAAACTGCCGACGTCACGACCACGAACATTGCATTGAACCGTGACGCGTCGTTTGCCCCATTCGCGAGTGATCATCTTCGGTCCGCTGACGCGACGGATGTCGGCTACGCGAGACAATGGCAATCGTTCACCGCCGGGTGCCGACAATAGAATCTGTCCAATCGCTTCAGGATCTTCTCGCATCGAATCAGGCAGACGAGCGACAAGCGGAAAGCGAAGCTGACCCTCGACGACTTCCCCGACGACCTTGCTTCCGATCGATTCGACGACGTCCAGAACCGCCTTTGCGGAAATCCCGTAACGAGCAATCTCGTCCTGTCGCAACGAGATTCTCAGGATCGGTTGCCCCGTGACTTGCTCGGCAGTTAGGTCGTTGCAGCCTTGAATGCCGGCCAACACTTTCTGAAGTTCCTGAGTCTTGGGGATCAATGTTTCAAAGTTATCCCCGAATAGTTTCAAGGCGACATCGGCCCGAACACCCGACACCATTTCGTTGATACGTTGCTCAATTGGCTGCGTAAACCAGGTGATTTGCCCTTTCATCTCGTTGACTTCAACCAGCATCTTTTCTACCAAGGCCGCTTGCGTCCTGGCCTGTTTCCACGAAGCGCGCGGTTTGAGCGAAACGAACAAGTCTGTGGCTTCAACGTTACCTGCGTCCGTCGCCACTTCAGGCGAACCAACGCGACTCCACGCGCGTTCGACTTCGTCGGGAAACTTTTCGAGCAGCATTTGCTCCAATCGGGTATTCATTTCGGCGGACACGTCCAGGCTTGTGCCAGGGGCTCGCAGCACACCGATGACAACATCACCCTCCGACAGGCGAGGGACGAATTCTGAACCGAGCCCCATCGCAACGATCAGGGAATATCCCAAGGTGCACAGAGCCACCGGCAACACGAACCATCGCGCCTTAATCGCCCCGTTCAACAGCGGGCGATAGATCCATTGAGCCGCTCGAACGAGGAACACGTCCTTCTCTTCGCAGACGCGAGG
>DASYEA010000710.1:0-8595 GCA_036499265.1 Schlesneria sp.
TCGGTCTTCGAAGCGACAATACCGTTGAGGACTCGTCCATCTTCGAGCACCACGACTGCCATGCGATAGTCCGCTCCTACGGCGGCACTGGGATCGATCAGATTGATCAGCACGTAGTCCAGGTTCTGGCGACCCGACCCCGTCAGGTCTGGGCCGATCTGCCCACCGTGTCCATATAGCCGATGACAGTTTGCGCAAGCTTTGTTGAAGACTTCACGGCCCTTTGGCTTGTCAGCTTGGGCGACGATCGCCGGCGTTAACTGTGACTTCCATTTGGTGATCAACTGCTGTCGATCTGCCGAACTCTCGCGCAGTTCGCCCCAGACTTCGATCAGGCGCGCAGTGAGTTTGGGGTTTCCAAAACTGAGGATTTGTCGGGCGTGCAGGACGGTCAGATCTGTCTTGGCGATCTTGCCGGCCGCGATCTGATCGAGCAGAGCTTCGGCGAATGACGGGCGCGTCACGAGGGCATCAATCACCGCGGGGCGATCGACGGGGAAGAAGTTGCGATAGCTGTTTGCAAGCTTCAATCCAATCGAGGCGTCATCAAACTCGGTCAGACCGCGAATAGCTGTCGTATTGAGGTAACGAACTCCCAGCAGTTGCTCGCAGACTTTGCGTCGATCGGGGGCTCGATTGTCGATCAGTGTCTGTAGCGCGGCTCGTCGTGCAGCAAGTTCCGCCTTGTTATCCAAGGCCACACACTGCACTTCGTCCAGCGCCCGTCCATCGCCAAACAGGACGCTGAGGTCACGGATCTGGTCATGCAGCTTGATGTCATCCAGCGATGCCACTTCTGTTTGCAGAGTCGACCAGTTGGCGGGTGCCTTCACTTTATGTCGTCCCGCCAGGCCTTCGGACAGGCCTTTCAGAACGTCGGGCAGCACAGCATGAGCGCTGGCGGCAGTCAGCAAGGTCTCGACGGCACGCGGCTGTTCATCGATCATCTCGGCCAATCGTCGGGAGATCAGCCGACGCGTTGTCGGGAATTGGCAACTGGCGACGAATTGGGCCAACTCCACCGGTTGCGACTTCGCAATGGGAAGTAGTCCGTACCAGATCATCAACGGAAGATTGTGATCGGCTGCGTCACTGATGCGGGATGCCAATGGTGCGGCGAGTTTCAGTCGATGATCGACGGGGAGACGTTGCAAGGTCGAAGCGAGCACCAGCCGCGTTAACGGGGATTCGTCTTCGTTCGCGGCGCGAACGAGTTCCGCGAAGACCGTTTCGGAAATGGTTGAGGAGGCTTCAGGATGCCGGTCGCCCATGATGGTGTCGAGGGGCCACGCATCCGTCAGCAGTCGAATCGCCCAGACCCGGACGTTAGGATCTGGATGCCACATGTTTGCGAGCAAAAACGGCTGATCGATCAGTCCCAGCACGTAGAGCGTGTGGAGAGCTCGCAGCTTCAGCGGTGCCGTGGCTTCGTTCTTGAACATCGTCAGTAGTTCATCGCGAACGGTCTGCTGCGTCGCGGCGTTCCAATCGCGGTGACTGGCGAGATCCATCAGGCGGCGACGCGCCTGACGCACGAACCATTCATTGCGGCGCCGATGCAGGGCGAGCAACTCGGTGATCGAGAGTGCGTTCAGGTCGACGCGGCTATGCTTCGGCTCACCGTTGCTGACCTTATAGATTCGACCCGACTTGCGATGGACGCCGGTCTGTTCGTGGCATTCGCCCGTGTCGCTCCAATCGAGGACGTAAACCGCCCCGTCCGGTCCGTAGCTGAGATCAATGCCGCGGAACCAGGGATCGGCCGCGAACAGCATGTCGGGTTCGTGTCGCCCCACGTATCCCGCGCCGCGCGGTTCCAAGCGTTCGACGTTGACTCGCCGCCCATGCAGGTTCAGCGTCAGCAATCGGCCGTGATACGCATCGGGCCAGTTGTCGCCGAGATAGATCGTCATCCCGCTGTGAGCGTGTCCGCCGCCCAGCCGATCGTGTTCGCCTTTGACGTTGCGAGAATCCGTCCAGTCCTTACCGGTGTCCCAGTGGTAGTGATCGGCATGCGTATCGATTGTCGCGTAGGCATAAGGATTGGGATCTTCGCTGTGCGGTCGGCGAAAGTGAGCCCCCGGAATCGCATGCCACAAGTGGCCGTTGACCGTGTTGATGAAGAACGCTTCGCCATGCTCGTTCCAATCGTGTCCCCAGGGATTTGTTGTGCCATGACACAAGACTTCGACGATTGCCTCTGTGCCTTTCTGAGCGGGGGGTGTCAGCCCCCTGGCGCTGGGATTGGCTTCTGGCGAACTGCTTTGAGTGTCTGCCCGGATCGGGCCAGGGGGCTGACGCCCCCCGCTCAGGGAAAAGTCTGGAATGGCTCCGATCGCCGCCGGCCGGAATCGCCACAGGCCGCCGAACAGCGGGACTCGCTTCTCATCGGGTGTCCCAGGAGTTCCCAAGCGCCCGGGGCTCGACGCGCCGCAACGACCGTAAAGCCAGCCATCGGGCCCCCATTTCAGTCCGTTCGCGAACGTGTGATGGTTGTCGGTTGCAGGAGTAAACCCGTCAAGCATCACGACCGGTGCTCCATCGGGCTTGTCGTTGCCGTCACGATCGGGAATGTAGATCAGTTGCGGTGGAGTCATCAACCAGACCCCATCATTGCCGAGGGCGATCCCGGTCAACATCTGCACGTCATCGGTGAAGACAGTCCGTTTGTCGAAGCGGCCATCTCCGTTGGTATCTTCCAGGATCAGCACGCGGTCTCGCAGGCTGAGATCGAACTTCTTCATGCGATCACCGTAGGTGTAGTTCTCGGCAACCCACAGTCGGCCTCGATGATCCCACGCCATCGCGATGGGGTTCTGAACGTCGGGCTCGGCCGCGAAGACCGTCACTTTGAAGCCGTCGGGAACGCGAAACCCGCGAGCGGCATCGTCGGGTGATAATGCCTTCGTGGACGTGTCTTGTTCCGTGTTGATCGGATCTGGAAACGAATTTGGTTTTGGCGAGTCCGCGGCACCGGTCAATAGCAGCCTGAGAAACAGGACGACGATAACAGACGCGGTAGCGGCGATGATGCGCATGGGCGGGACCAGCACAGAGTCTAAGGGGGAAGTCGACTTAGTGGTCCAAGTCGATGGTGATCGTTGCCGCGTCGCGATCGTATCGTACATCTGCGGCGGGCACCTTGAAGTACGTCGCCAGCGTGACCTGCAGGGCGATCATATCGTCAACCCGCTGGATGCGACAGAACGTGCGGCCGTCATTGGCGAGGAACGTGTAGTCGCTTCCCGCTTCATTCAAAGGCTTGAGCACCGTCGCGGTGAACTTGCCCGCTTCAGCTTCCGACAGTTGTCGATTGATCGTGATCGTGACACTGGGCAGCGTGCTTTCGCCAGTCATCGCCTGTCGAGCCAGCAACTGCAGATTAGGCCAGGCCGTGGCGAGTGACAGGATGGCTGGTCCCGCGGCTTGCTCAAACCGTTCGCGGTTGCCGGCGGCCAGCAACTGATCCAGGATCTCATCGGCCTGCGACAGTGCTTCCAGGATCTGCGGCTTGACCACCTTGATGCGATCAGGCAACTTTTCCAGCCAGACGCGGTCGGTTTTGATTCCTTCGTCCCAATGGTCAACTAGTGACTTGGGAAGCCAGCGGCCATCGTGTTTGACGTAAACGACCTCGGACGGTTCCTCGTCGGTTGGCCCGCGAATCGCGATCGTTTCTTCTGTTCCCTCCGTGCGGACCGGCGTGACGGTGACTCCGGCAAACTGACGAGCCAGGTTGGCCCCCAATGCCAGTCCGATCGCATCGAACTGTTGAGGCGTTGCCGATGCCTTGCCCGGCAGTAATGATCGGGCCGTCACCTTCTTCAATGACGCCAGTTCCGCAGCGTCGCTATGGGACAGATGACTGAGTATTTCCAGTGACGAATCCCAGCTCTTACGATACGGCTCGACTTCGGGCCGATTGCGAAACAGATCCAGATCGAGAATCAATTCCTTCTTCGTCTTCAAGACGTCGATGGTCTTGCGAGTCGTCCCGATCAGCCGAGACCAGATTTCAGGATCCATCCGATTCGCGAACTCATGAATCAGTCCATCGATATCGGCTTGATACGACGGGGGGAGAAAATCATAGGCTTCGGCCAAGTTGCCCTGTTCCAATGTCTGCAGCGTCTTTGTGACCGTTGCCGCGGCCGAATTCGCGTCGATTGCTACGGGGGCCGTGGGCGCGGTCGGCTCTTTGGATTTGGGAACATCTGTCGATGTGGCGGGTTTCTCGGTGGGCTTTGTCGTCGGCGTCGTGACCTCGGTGGTCGATGCTTCGGGAGCGGTTGGCTTCGGGGTTGAACCGCTGCACCCGCTGAGCCACACCATCACGCCAACTGCCAACAGCACACTGAACCGATTGACTGCCATGAACGACGCTTTCAGAAAGTTCCACCAATTCCTGATCCGCTGAAGATCATAACCAAGCCCCACAGACTTCGCGCGGTAGAGGGGTTTTGGCCACGGATGAAACACGGATCGAACACGGATCAGAATTGTGAATTCATGTGTTGTGCTGCTTTTGTTGCTGACAATATGAGTCCTCTAAGTCCTATCTATCCCATCGAAATGGGACCTATACGACATGGGGGACCAATGTCAGATTGATCACTCGGCCAATCGCGCCGCTATCCCACGATTTCGCGGATGATCTTGCCTTCAACGAAGGTCAGTCGTTCGTTACGGCCGAGGTGGGGGTAGGTCAGTTGGTGCTGGTCCAGGCCCAACTGGTGCAGGATGGTCGCGTGGATGTCGCGGAAGTGGTACGGGCGTTCGATGGCGTGCAGGCCAATGGCATCGGTGGCTCCGATCACCTGGCCACCTTTCACGCCGCCGCCGGCCATCCACATGGAGAAGCCGAGGTTATGGTGGTCGCGGCCTTTGCCCCCTTCGGCTTCGGGGGAGCGTCCGAATTCTCCGCCCCAGACGACGAGCGTACTGTCGAGCATTCCGCGTCGTTTGAGATCCTTCAACAGGGCCGCAATCGGTTGATCAGTTTCCGACGCCTTACGCAGATGATTCTCTTCGATGTCGCCGTGAGCGTCCCACTGTAAGTTGCCGGCTCCGCCGCCAGAGACGACGCAGACGAAGCGAACGCCGTTCTCGACCAGTTTCCGAGCCAGCAGGCAGCGGCGTCCGTAGTCATTGGTCGTTTCGTTTCCGATCCCATACAGATCGAGCGTTTCTTGTGGCTCCTTGGAGAGATCCAGGATTTCGGGTGCTTCCGACTGCATGCGGAAGGCCACGTCATACGCGTTGATCCGAGCGTGAAATTCTTCGTCGGCAGGGTCGAGTGTCGATTCGTTGAGATCGCGAATGAACTGCAGCGTTCGCTTTCGCTGGTTGGCGCTAATGTGCTGCGGTAAATCCAGGTTCAGCACGGGTCGCTCGCCCGGACGAAACATCGTTGGCTGGTAGATCGCGGGGAGGAAGCCGTTCATGTACATCGGCTGTCCCGCTTCGAGAGCACCCTTTGGATCTGGCATCACGACGTAAGCGGGAAGCGACTGACTTTCGGAACCCAGCCCATACAGCATCCACGATCCCATGCTGGGGAAGCCGGGTGTGGTGCGACCCGAGAAGAGTTCGTACTGCGCAGCGGAATGGACCACCATGTCACCGTGACATGATCGCAGTACGGCGATATCGTCGATGCAGGTAGCGACGTTGGGGAACAGATCCGAGACTTCGATGCCGCTCTCACCATACTTTTGGAACGTGCGATTCGTTCCGAGCAATCGCGCGTCGCGTTGAATGAACTGGTACTTCGCATCACCAAATTCGGCGGGTCGTACCTGGCCGTTTAACTTGTTGAGCAACGGCTTCGGATCGAAGGTCTCCAAGTGGCTGGGTCCGCCTGCCATGAACAGGAAGATGACCGATCTGGCTTTCGCGGCGTGATGAGCTTGCTTGGACATCAGCGGACTGATCGGTGCGGCCCGTAGTTGTTCGTCGTGCAAGAGCGACGCCAGGGCGAGACCACCAAATCCACAGCAGGCATCGCGCACGAATTCGCGACGTGTGCGGGTTACTTTCGAATGCAGAAACTGTTCAGGGAACATAAAGGAACTCGTTCAAGTTGAACATGGCGAGGGCAAACTCGTTCAGCGGTTCGTCGCGCAGGAATTCCAGCGACCGCTGTCGCTCGGTGGGATTCGGTGAGCGGCCGACAGTCCACTGAAACGCGAGTGTGACCAATCGCTGCTGGTCGCCACCTGCTGCCGCCTGCAGTCGAGCCGCAAAGGACTTGGCCAAGTCGTTCGAGAGGTGGCCGTTCAGGAGTTCGAGGGCCTGCGGAGCATGAGTGCTGGAATCGCGCCGTGCGCAACTGTTCTGCAGCGTGGGGGCATCCAGGTTTTCGAGGAACGGGAGTCGCAGATTGCGTTTGGCAATCAGGTAAATGGAACGCCGGTCATGATCGCGCACGTCTGGTGTCACCTGCCATTGCGAGGGCTTATAGAGCAGTTGGACCAATTCTTTATCGACTGGCACGATCACGCTGGCACCGCCGTGCTTTTGATTCAACCGCCCAGAGGCAGATAGCATTGCATCTCGGAGCTCTTCGGCCGAAAGTCGACGACGATTAGAACGCGACAGCAATCGGTTTTCGGGATCGATCCGCTCGGCAAGCGAATGATTCGATCGACTCGATTGCCGATACGTGTGACTGAGTACCATCGCGCGATGCATCGGCTTCCAGCGTCGGTCGCCTTCCAGAAACGTCCGCGTCAGCCAGTCGAGCAGTTCCGGATGGCTGGGGCGATCGCCCTTCAGTCCGAAGTCATTTGCCGTCTTCACCACTCCCATGCCGAAGTGATACTGCCAGAGTCGATTGACGAGCACACGTTGCGTGAGCGGCGGATCGGTCCGATTCAGCCATGTTGCCAATTGCCTGCGTGGGTTCTTGGAATCCGCGTTGAGTTCAGCGAGTTCCTCGGCGACCAGGACGCTGGGAGGGCGCGGGCCGACAGGTTCGCCTTTTTTCTCCCACACGCCACGTCGCAGGACGTGGATTGGGGTTCGCTTGTCGAAATTGTTTTGCGTGCAGGGGATCGTCGCCAATGGTGCCGGCAACTGATCTTCGAGCACTTCGATCATATCGGCGATTCGAACACGTTCGGCGCCGGACAAGAGGCGTGCCTGCTTCTGCAGTGCCGCCATTTCGTCTCTGATTCGTTTTGTATCCTCTTCCCAGTTCTTCTGCGTCGCGGAATCGGCCAGCACCAGATTGCGTTCGTCGGTGGCAGCCAGATACGCCTGCAGGCGGTAGTAGTCCTTCTGCGTGACCGGTTCCAGCTTGTGGTTATGACATCGGGCACAGCCGACGGTCAGGCCGAGGAACACGGCACCCAGGATGTCGGTTCGTTCGGTCAGCACCTCGTTGCGACTGAGCGCGATGTCGGGATTTCCCGCGTTGCGCCGGACCGGTCCCAACCGATGAAAGATCGAAGCCGTCAAGCAGTCGAGGTTGTTGGGATCGATCTCGTCTCCCGCAATCTGCTCGGCGAGAAAGCGGTCGAACGGCTTGTCCTGATTCAATGAATCAATCACATAGTCGCGATAGCGCCAGGCATCGGGGATGGTGCGGTCATACTCATAGCCTTCGGTTTCGGCGAAGCGAACAACATCGAGCCAATGCTGCGCCCAACGCTCGCCGTACTGCCAGCTTCCCAGCAGGCGATCGACAAGTCGTTCGTAGGCATCGGGTGACGTGTCGGCGACGAAGGCATCGATGTCATCTGCTTCGGGGGGCAGGCCGGTCAAGTCGAAGGTGACTCGACGAATCAGTTCGACTCGACTCGCTTCGGCAGCATGGGGCAACTGCGCTTCTTCGAGCTTGGCCAGTACGAAAGTATCGAGCGGAGATCGCGGCCAATTTGCTTCCAGCACGCGGGGCGGGAGTGCAGGTTGAAGAGGCTGAAAGGCCCAGTGGTTTCGTGCGGCCTTCACGCCGGACGGATCAGCTTCACTGACATCACCTTGGCGCGGATCGGCAACGCCCTTGTCGATCCAGCGGACAAAGTCGTTGATCGTCGCCTCAGGCAACTTGGGTTTGTCGGGCGGCATCGCCAAGCCACCTTCATGCCGCAGTACTTGAATCAATAAGCTCTCACTCGGTTTGTTCGGCACGGCGGCGGGGCCGGTCTCGCCCCCTTTCAGGACTGCGGCGCGGGAGTCGAGTCGCAGGCCTCCCTGCACATCTTTGGCTGTGTGAGAATGGCAGCTATAGCACTCGGCTTTGAGGACAGGCTCGATCTTATCGCGGAAGAACTGAAGCTCATCCGCATCGTCACCGGCCGCGACCGAGTTCAGGCCGAATAGTGTGAGAATGCACCAAACCGCGTGCTGACGCGTTCGAGTGGCGGGTCGCTGCTGTTGGCGATTGTGCTGAATCATTGCGGATCTGTTCCACTCAGCGGACAAACAATTCGCGGCCTGGTTCTAAATGAGCGTGCGCGATTCTGCTTGCGAAAAAATCAATTCGGGTGCCACTGGCGACGGCTTTGCGTTGCCAGTGTCTTGTCGATGTATTGCAGAGTAAACAAACCGTGGTGACGCTGAATATTGCATACGCTCACTACCCGATCAAAG
>DASYEA010000711.1:0-3063 GCA_036499265.1 Schlesneria sp.
AATTCTAAAGCGAGCGATCCAAGACGTCGAGATCTTGGCAGAAGGTTGCGATGAAGACAGGCGGATGATTGACGTTGTCTCTAGCCGCAACACATTAATCGGCGACTTGTCGGAGTTCCTGGGATCGCTGAAGTCAGGACACGTCTGGGCCTCTGTTACGAGTCCATCTTTTTGGCGAGAACGAACTCTTGGCTCAAACGGCCGCCTTCTGACGGCTTCCTTTATGGCAACGAAGCAAAAGGCAACTCTGTTGCGAGTGTTGATCGTTCCGACAAGGTACAAAAAGGTTGTCCCGCCTAAAACCGCCATACGTAACAACAAAGATTTCGCGGTATCAGCCCGACAACAGGGCGATCGATGCCTGGACGAGGCAGCGAAGGATGCCCGGTTGAAGCCAACACTGCAGGCTGCATATGAGATACTCCAACTCCATAAGGATGTGTTCTCTTGCAGGGCGCAGCATGAAGGAAACATATGCTTGGCAGAAGACTGCAAATTCTTATCTGAAACAGTTCTTCTAAATACGGACGAAGCAACATTGAAGCCGGAATGTATATGGCCAACTTGCTGCCCCAAAATGCATTTGAGAGTATGCTTCGTCAATGACGTCGAAGAAGTTGCTCAGAGGCGGTCAGAGCATCCGTTTGTCATTATTCGCCTAAGGCCAGAGGAATCTGATATCAGCCAGGATGATTGGTTACTGATGCGCTCCAGTTTTCGCGATCGACTCGTTGCCAAGGACAAACAATCTGAACATTGGGAACGTGAGTTGACTGCGTTTCGGCTGTTCAAAAGTATTCGCGGAATTCCGAATCTCCGACTACGGAAACTCGGAGACCTCGTTCGTATGAGCTGCAATGGAATGCATTTGCTGGAACATTGGGAGTCGAAGGGGATCGGACAGTGGGGAAACGAAGGCACGAAAGACGATTCTCGGATCGCTGATGCGGGCGGCGATAGCGATAGTCAGATGACCTGAACGCCAAATTCACCGGAGCGCAATGCGAGCCCGAAAATAGCCGCCCAATCAGCGATGCACTCTGATTCGGATTGCCGACGGGCTACTCTGCTTCGGTTTCGGCAATGAGGTCGGGTAGAAATTTCGTGTAGTCGGTGCCGCCGGTTCCTCGTTCCACAAGCGGGCGACCTTCCGGAAGCAGGAACTGACTCACAACACCCCAGTGAGCTTTGCGGAAATCGGCAACGGCCGCGATCGTGCTCTGATAGGCGACCTTTACTGCCAATTCTTCAGCGCGCAATTTGAGTGCGGCTCCAAGCCGGTTCACGCCCATGATGTATTCCTGATGAGGCGGCGGAGCGCACGCCAGGAAACGCTTCATGGCAACCGAAGTGACGTCAGAATGGTGGATTCCCAAGATGGCGTCGACTGCCCGAATGACACCCGACTGCGCACCGGTCTCGCCAACATAATCTACTGAAGGATTTCCTGGGACTCCGCGAAAAACGATTTTGGAGAAGCCGTATAACCAAGGGCGAATCTGCGTGCGAAAGACATGGGGATCCATCTCGTCAACGATGGACGAGATAACGGATGTCGAGAATTGCATGACCTTCGCGATTGTCTTGAGTCCGGTAATCACCGGCGCGTCCGCTTTGGTTTCGATCCCAACTCTAATCTGGTCGATCGCTTCGACCACCATACCACCCGCAGACTCCACAGCCAGGTGCGCGGCGATGAAAATCTCTTCGTCTCTCGTCCCACTCAGAGTACCGGCCAGCTCAATGCACTCGATCGGCCCCATTACCGAAGGCATTTTTTGGAGATTGGCGAGTACATAGCTGGCGTATGTTAATGCCGGTGGACGTCCGAGTCGTTGTGAAAGTTTCCAAATGGGAACTGCGAGGGCTGGAGGCAACCAGGGGTTCAATGAAAAAACAGGACGATGAATTCGATGTGAGGCGACAAAGACGTAGCAGCGAAGTAGCCCTTCGCAGGCTTCGGTAGGCATCTCTTCCAGAAGGTCGCTTGAACAGACCTGCGCCCGATCGATTTCTTCAGACAGGCGAGTATCAGAGAATTCGTATACATGGCTGGCGAGAGAAAACAGCCACTTCAAAGCGCTGTGCTGGGCTTTTGAGAACTGGTCCGCCACCAACGGGACTTGCATTGGAAGGAAACCATTCGATGTGCCCGGCGTCCAGTATAAATTGTCAATGGGCGGTTTCACTTGCTCGCCTTTGTTGTTCCGAATTCGCATGCATCAAGAGGCTCGAATTGATCTGCCCCAGTTGAGGATAGCGGATTATCGGACTTCAAGTAAGATTGCCAGAAACAATCTTCTCGACCAGGGCCTCACTAGTGAGCCAAATTTTTGGGTCGATCGTCACTGGCTATGGAAAGTCGCCGCTATTGCGGAATGTAGTATTCCCTACCGGCGATGGCTAGGGCAGTTCCACACGTTTCGCTCGTTTCAACCAACGCTTGATTGGAAGTCATCATGCCAGAGAAGACACTTGCTGAAACTGACTCCAATCCGAGTCGCGCGAAAGTCTTTGTGTTGTATACGGGTGGAACGATTGGAATGGCTCCCAAAGAGAGGGACAGGCCGGGAAGCCCGCTCGAACCTAAGCCGCTCGCTGAGCTCCTGAAGTATGTTCCCGCGATGGGCAATACCGATATTGAATTGGGGTACGAGTCATTTGACAAGCCGTTAGATTCTTCTGATCTGGGTCCGAATCACTGGATCGAAATTGCCGAGCGGATTGAGGCCGTTTACGACCAGTACAACGGCTTTGTCATTCTTCATGGGACAGACACTTTATCATACACAGCATCGGCTCTGGCTTTCATGTTTCAGTCCCTGAGGAAACCAGTTGTGGTGACTGGATCGCAGTTGCCAATCTCGGACGCGAGGACTGATGCGGTAATGAATCTGGTGAATGCCATCTACATTGCTGGTTGGATGGCGACCGGACTTCCATGCATTCCTGAAGTCGTTGTCGTGTTTGCGGACAAAGTTTTACGTGGTTGCCGCACTCGCAAGGTCAGCAGCAAATCTTGGGCAGGATTCGATTCGCCCAACTTTCCCCCATTAGGGCACA
>DASYEA010000712.1:0-7051 GCA_036499265.1 Schlesneria sp.
ACCAGTCAAAAAGTGCTGGGCAGCATGGAATACAGTTGTGCCGTCGCAGGAGCCAAGCTGATCCTCGTGATGGGGCATACTCGCTGTGGAGCCGTCGGGGCCGCCGTCAAATTTGCTTGTTTACCCGAGACCGCGGGGCAAGCGACCGGCTGCCAGCATTTGGATAGTGTCGTGGACGACATTCAAAAGTCGATCGATCTCGAGACCTGCCAGCACGTCACCGAGATGACAGCCGATGACCGTCAGTCGTATGTCGACACAGTGGCGCGTCGTAACGTGTTGACCTCGATTCAATCAATCATTCAGCAGAGCGATACGTTAAGTAAGCTGGTTCGCGAAGGGAGAGTCGCCGTTGTGGGAGGCATGTACAATGTCTCGACCGGCGAGATTCAGTTTCTGTAAGTGTCCCAAGTCGCAGGTCGGCAAGGGCGATTGCTCGACAGCGCGATGGTTGGCATAGTGGTTTGGTGTGGAGATCTACTACATTGACTGAGTGCTGCTGACCTCACCCAGGCTGAAATCAACTGCGATGAACGACGTGTTGGCGACTTACAACGAAGTTCGAGTAGACGGAAGGCGGTATTTCGAACTCTATTCAGATCGGATCAGAGTCAAAGGGAAAGCCGTTCGCGCGGACTTCGATGCTACGGTCTATCTTGCTGATCTTAGGCCGGACCCGAACAGAGTTTGGATTAGACACGGTTATTGCGTGCTTGGCATCATCATGCTGCTGCTTTCGCTGGTGTCGTTCGCACTTATGGCGCGCAGTCTTTCAGATCAAGACTATGTCACGACGTGCGCATCGACTGGGTTGGCCCTAGGCTTCGTTGGGTCTGTCATTGGATTTAAGACGTTCTCGAAGGTGGAATTCTCGCAATTTCAGTCGCACGGCGGCATCGTGATCCTCAACGTATCGAAGGCGGGGCCAGATCGACTGAAATTTGATGATTTCGTTGGGCTCTTGGCGGCACAGATTCGAGCGGCACAGAAGCCGACGTAGATCTCTTCTCTTGTCGATCCAGTGCCTGACAATTGCTCACCCGCGAGATCGTTGGCATAGTGATCTGATGTCTCGAGAACCGCTTTTACGCCTGACCACTGCCGGACTGTATTGCTCGCGCGGTGGTTTCCATATCGATCCGTGGAGTCCTGTCGCGCGCGCTGTGATTACGCATGCGCACGGTGATCACGCGGTGAAGTCTTCGCGGACATATCTCACGGCGGCTCCGGGCAAGATGATTCTGCAGCATCGGATGGGGCCACGGGCTCAGATCCAGGGACTGGCCTTTGGCGAAGAAGTTGATCTGGACGGCGTTCGCGTCTCGCTGCATCCCGCCGGGCATATCCTGGGGAGTGCTCAAGTTCGAGTCGAGCATCAGGGCGAAGTCTGGGTGGTCTCTGGCGATTACAAAGTCGCTCCAGACGTGACGTGCGATGTCTTCGAGCCGGTGAAGTGTGACACGTTTATCACGGAATCCACCTTCGGCCACGAGCATTATCACTGGGACCACCAATCGATGACGTTTGCGACCATTCATGATTGGTGGCAGCAGAATCAGTCACGCGGTCAAGCCAGCATCCTGTACGCGTATTCGCTCGGTAAAGCTCAGCGATTGACCGCAGGACTCGATGCGTCGATCGGCCCGATCATGGTCCATCCATCGGTCGAGCAGATCAGTCAGCTTTATCGCGAGGCCGGAATTGCCTTGCCCTACACACGAGATCCCAACAGCGAGGCCGCTCGAGCCAACTGGTCTCGATCGCTGATCATCATGCCGCCGGCAGCACGATGGGAGCAGGGGCTGACATTCCACGGTCACTATGCGACGGCATTCGTGTCGGGCTGGATGGTTCTGCCCGATCAAGCGACGAAACGCGGCGTCGAACGAGGCTTTCCTCTTTCAGATCACGCCGACTACAGCGAACTGCTGTCGGCCGTCTCCGCGACACAGGCCCAGCGCGTCCTGGTCACACACGGCTACATTAGCGAATTCGTCGCCACGCTGAAATCACGCGGCTACGACGCAGCCCCGCATTCCACCCCACGCTGTAAACGACCGCCGGCCGTAATTGTCTGAATGACCGTGCGCAATTCTGCTCGTTTTGGATTTCTTGAACACCAGTTCACAACTGCACCCGGAATCGTCCCGGGCGGTGATCTTTTCGAGCGACAAGCATGATTGTCTGCTACAATGCAGCGACCGTGAAACTGTCGATTGAATGGAGTGCCGCTTACCGTGTCAATGGATGATGACTGGGCCGTTCCCGCAGACGATTTAACTCCGTCCCAGCGGGCGGCTGTCGAACATTATGAAGGCCCCTTGCTCGTGCTGGCAGGCCCGGGTTCGGGCAAAACTCGCGTCATCACGCGGCGGATCGCTCGACTAATCGAACGCGGCGTCAGACCGTGGGAAATCCTGGCGATCACGTTCACCAACAAAGCCGCTCGAGAAATGGCCGAGCGAGTCCAATCGCTACTGCCCGGCTCGCGGATCTGGGTCAGCACGTTTCACCGCTTCTGTTCCCGTATCCTGCGCGAGCGTGGTGCGGCCGTTGGCCTGCAGCCCAATTTTTCGATCTTCGACACCGGCGACCAGCAGCAACTGATCAAGCAGGTGTTGAACGATTTGGATTTCGACGCCAGTCACTTTCCTCCCGGCAAACTGCTGCACCGCATCAGTCAGGCGAAGAACGAATTGCTGACGCCCGAGAACTATTCCGCTCGCTACGGCGAAGGAATCGGCACACATCTTGAAGCAGTCGTCGCCAAGATCTATCCGCTGTATCAAAAGCGACTGCTGGAAGCGAATGCTGTCGACTTTGATGATCTACTGGTTCACGTCGCTCTGCTGCTAAACGACAACGACGGGCTGCGCAGTGAACTCGACGAGCGGTACCGCTTCATCCTGGTTGACGAATATCAGGACACCAACAAAGCGCAATACCAGATCGTTGCCGCCCTCTCTCAGATCCAGCCCAACCTGTGCGCCACCGGCGATCCCGATCAGTCGATCTACGGCTGGCGTGGAGCCCGCATCGAAAACATCCTGAGATTCGAGCAAGATTTTCCGGATGTGAAATCGATCCGTCTCGAGGACAATTTCCGCAGTACGCCCGAAATCTTGAAGACCGCCGACGCCCTGATCGCGAACAACATCCATCGCAAGGCGAAACGGCTGCAGACTGGCAACGCCAGCGGCGAGCCCGTCGAAATGCGGCTGTTTAGGGACGGTCAGGACGAAGCATCCGGTATCGCGAACGAGGTTCGCGCCCTCGTCGAAGCGGGCGAGCGCCAATGGAAAGACTTTGCAGTCTTCTACCGAGTGAACTCGCTATCGCGATCCCTGGAAACGGCTTTCGCGAGACTGAAGATCCCCTTCCAGGTCGCAGGCGGCGTGGCCTTCTTCGAACGCATGGAAGTCAAGGACCTGCTGAGCTATCTGCGGCTGATTGAGAACCCGCTGGATCGAATCGCCTTCCTGCGAGTGGTCAATACGCCGACTCGCGGGATCGGCAAGAGTTCGCTGGAACGACTGGTCCGCTGGGCCGATAGCACCGGAACCTCGTTGCTGGACGCCGCACGTCAGCCCGGCCAGGTCCCCGATCTACCGAAGAAGGCTGCGGTGCAACTGCGAGCGTTTGCCAGCTTGATCGATGAATTCACCGACCTGATGATCAACTCGAATGGTTCTCGACAAGACGACGAAAGTCTTCTCGACCCAGATGCTGTCGACGAATTCTCTGACGAAGAGCAGGCGTCTGCTGGTTTGATTGAGCGCTTACTGCGGACCATCCTGAAACGGACCGGCTATGCCAGCCAGTTCACCGATGAACGAGACGAAGTGGCATTGGCCCGGCTTTCCAATATTGAAGAACTAGTCAGTGCCGCTCGCCTCTACGACGCGCAGGAGTCCGCAACCGAAGGGGGCCCTACTCTCACAGGCTTCCTGGAAACAGCCAGTCTGGCTCAGGATATCGATTCGCTCGACGAAGCGACCGGAGCCGTGACGCTGATGACGTTGCATGCAGCAAAGGGGCTGGAGTTCCCGGCCGTCTACATCATTGGGGTCGAGCAAAACTTGATTCCTCACGAACGGTCTCTCCGAGAGAACGATCCGCGGCAACTGGAAGAAGAACGACGCTTGCTGTTTGTCGGGATCACTCGAGCCGAAGAGAAGCTGGTGCTCACACATACTCAGCGGCGCGAAATGCACGGTCGCAGCCTGAGCACGATTCCCAGCGATTTCATGCCCGAATTGATTGTCACGCGGAAGGACCACACCGGCGTCGACGAATTTCAATTCGGTGATGACACCTCCAGCGAGTTCCACGATTCGGATCATGACTCGATCGATCAGTCGTCCGATGGGCATCACTCGGAGTCCGCCTACGAACGATTTCCTTCAGCCTCAGAATTCAGTAAGAAGCAAAAAAAGGCCAAAGGGTCAATCAGCATCCCAGGCTTGGAGGGTCTCAACCTGACAACCGGTGCCGCACTTCATGCCGGAACGAATGATGCGGTTGAGGTACCCCGGGGCTTCTCAGTCGGCATGCAGGTCCGGCATCCGCGGTATGGGTTAGGAACCGTGGTGGATGTTAGCGGCATGTCGAGACGTCGAACATTGACGGTTGAATTTGAAATCGGCGACCGACGAGAAAGCTTCGTCGAATCGAAATGCCCGCTGCAGCCAGTAGGCTTGCGTTAGTCTCAGCAAGAATCTGGGTGCCACGGTTTTGAGGTCTTCGACAAGGCCGTACCCGATTTGGGTGCGGACACGATCATCGATCGGTCGGACACCCGCTTGCTTTCAACACCGTTTCCTGCACCGCCAGATCATGCATCGGGGACCAGTCGAACATCTTCTCACCGCGAATGACCTTGGCAAAATCGGCCGCGTCGCCAACGTAGCGTTCATACGACGCAACCGGCACACCCTGGGATCCCTTGTGGTACATTCCGCGGTCTTTTGACAAGGCCAGGCGTACCGACTTCGGTGCATCCAATGGTTCGATATGTATCGTTCCTTCAGTTCCACAGACCACGAAATGCCGACGGGCGGAGCCATCGACCTCCAAGCCGGAAGACTTCACCGTCGCAATCGCCTTAGGATAGGTCAGGACGGCCAGCATGTTGTCTTGCAAGCTATCCTGCTGCGGCCCCGCATGCTGACGATACGGCGTGACCGTCTCAGGTGTACCGAGAACATCAACCGCGATGTCGATCAGGTGACAGCCCAGCTCAAACATCATCCCACCAGCATATTCGCCATGCCGTGCCCGATTGATCGGGTCGACAACCTTGCTCATCACGCAATGAACTTCGAACGGCTCGCCCAGGTATCCCTTACGCAGCAGGTCCTTCATCAACACAACTGCCGGGTTGTAACGGTACATGTAGCCCATTTGCAGGCACAGGTGCTGTCGAGCGGCCGTGTCGAGGATGCGACGAAACTGCAGCAGTGATTCTCCTGCTGGCTTATCGAGATGCACATGCTTGCCAGCGTCGACAGACATTTCCGCGTACTTCAGCAAGTCTCGCGGTTCGGTCTCGATGGCCACGGCCTGCAAGCCAGGGACATTCAGCAGTTGCTCGGCTGACATCCACGGCACGTCATTGTAGGCCGCTTGTCGTTGAGCCGCATTCCTCAGTCGATCGATCGGCTCGACAATCCCGACCACTTCGAAGTCGTCTGACTTTCGATAGGCCTCCATAGCCCCCGCCGCATGACCGTGCCCTGTCCCAATTTGACCGATCTTGATCTTGGCCATTGTTCAACGCTTTCCAGGTGGAAGTCTGCGATCAGGGCTTCAGAGTGCCGGCGCGATGTGATTTGATCGCTGCTCGATCGGCCCTCGAAATCGCCGATACAGGCAGATGATCCACGCGACGACTCCGACTAGAAACGACCCTGCCACCGACAGCACCCACGACAGCGGCAAACTGGCCGGTTGACGCTGATTGCTGAAGACGACTGCCCAGTGCAGGCCCGTGATAAAGGCGATTCCCAGGCAGGCCAACCAGATGGAATGCTGAAACAGATAGTCGGTCGATTCATCGCGCCGCTCTGACGCCAGCCAGTAGTCTCGATGCGGGAGATTAATGGAGGAGAGAGGCAGATAGCGCGCCATCCGAAACATGCCGATGATGAAGAGTGGAAACCCGATTCCGAATGCTGCCATAAAGATCAGGTGCGCGGATCGACTCATCCAGCCGTTCGGATTGCCCGCTCCGTCAAAGTGAGTGGCCATGCGCGGGGGCAGCATCGGTACTGCCCCCAACAAGCTGGCTCCGAACCCGATCCACAGTATCGCGAGGACCAGAACAGAAAACTGGAATCGGGTCATGGCTTTGACACTCCGACAGGCATCTGTGCGGGACACCGACTATTTTAGCGATTTGACTCGGACATTGCGGTAGCGAACGAACTCCTTCGTGTAGTCACCACCGCCATGCACTTGCAGAGCAATGCTGCCGGTATCCGGGTGACGCTTCTCGGTATCGGTGAACTCCATGAAGCGAACGCGATTAATCCACGTCGTGACCTTCGGTGGGTTGCTTTCGATGCGGGCTCGCAATTCATTCCATTCGCCATGCTTCCAGAATTCGGGCCAGTCGGCTGGCTTGATCGGGCAAGGGAACGGAGCGTCCTTGATCTGGATCTTCTTCACATCATCCAGGAAGTCGAAGTTGCGCAGATGAATCCCGCCCGACAGTCCTTCGCCATAGACGCCGGCCAGGTTGCCGCCATTGTGGTAGTCGACCATGTACTGATAGGCCTGGCCTTTGTCGTTGCTGCGCAGAAACAACCCACTATCGGGTCCGTAGTCGTTTTTCATCTCGACGATGACTTCGAAGTCCCCGAACTGACGATCGGTGAGAATGATCCCGCCGTTGCCGGGGATATCCTGGCTGCCGGTGATCGCGCCGTCTTCCAGGACCCACTTTCCGCCGCTGGTGTGCATGCTGGCACCGCTGTGGCCGGTCTGAGTGCTGACGTGCCAGCCTCGTAATGACTTGCCATCGAAGATTGTTTCAAACCCGTCGTTGTTC
>DASYEA010000713.1:0-5826 GCA_036499265.1 Schlesneria sp.
GTCGGTGTCGAATCCAAACAGAGACAGCTTGAAGCCGTTCTGGCCGCTCGCCTTGCCGTGGCAGCCGCCGGAGTTACAGCCAAACCGACTGAGCAGCGGTTCCACTTCGGTGACAAAATCGACTGAGCGAATGCTTTCAAATCCGGTGACGGAAACAGGGACGACAGTGACTTGTCCGTTGAGCGTGATCTCAACATCGGTCATTCCATTCGCACGCGGAACAATATAACCACCGGCATCGACCGTGGCGACTTCCGGTTTGCGGCTGATGTACCGGGACTGACGGGTGGCATCGTGGCCGTCGGCATTGACCAGCAGTTGCCGCCGAGCAAATGCATCACGGAATTCGACTTGCGCCGGTTCGACACGCACGCTGGCGGCGTGGAGTTCGCCAGCGAAGGTCATCGCGAGCGATGTCGCCAGCAGGACACAGGTCTGTGAGTAGGACAACGGCATGGGCGAGATACTTGTGAGGCAGGCTTCAACGGGCAGGCAGGCACGCCGATCGTGGCCAAATCTTCGGGTTACAGAAGATTGGCCGAATACGGTGCTTCGTTACTACAGATCGGCATCCATTTAATCGTACTCGGCAGAAAAGTCGGAAGCAATTGCCCTGTGCGAGGGATACACGGCCTGTGCGTCAATTTATGACGGTCTTGAGGAAGAGTTGAGCCGCACGGAGTTCGGTACTCGAACGGGCGTGAGGCAATGGGACTTTGCGCACAGAATGAAGAGGTGCCACACAGAAAACAGGACGCAACTTGTGTTGTCAAAGCGAGTTGGGATGCCGAATTGCCGAGAAATTTCACCGTCAGCCCCTGACTTCGCAGCCCCGAGTCAGTCCAAGGCCGAGAAAACGGCTGCCGCTCGAAGTCGTAAGTAAGATTTGGCAGCATGCTGATTGGTATTTGATTGCCATAGCCATGAAGGTTCGACATGGACGTCAGTCGTTTCGCAGTCTTCAATGAATGCGAAGCGTGCACTCCGAAAAAGTGCGTGTCGAAGCATGACCGACGATGCCGAAGTGTTCAGAGTCAGACTCGTGAAAATAGCAGCGAGATATTCTGGCCGCCGAAACCGAAGCTGTTGGACAGCACGTGTCGAATTGGTATTTCACGCGGCTGATTGGGGATGTAGTCCAGATCGCATTCGGGGTCGGGTGTTTCGTAGTTGATGGTGGGTGGAGCGACGCCATCGCGAAGAGCCAGCGTGGCGAAGACCGCCTCGATGCCGCCCCCTGCTGCCACCAAATGCCCCGTCATGCTTTTCGTGCTGCTGATGGGAAGGTGATCGGCTGCAGAGCCGAAGATCCTGTGGATGGCCAGAGTCTCGATCGAGTCGTTTGCTTTGGTGCTGGTGCCGTGTGCATTCAGATAGCTGATATCAGTGGGATTCAATTTCGCTTCGTGAAGCGCCAATCGCATGGCTTCGGCGGCACCGCGACCTTCGGGATGGATATCGGTCAACCGATAGGCGTCGGCCGTTGAACCGTAGCCAGTCAGTTCCGCATAGATCGTTGCGCCGCGTCGTTTGGCCGATTCATATTCTTCAAGGACCAACATGCCGGCCCCTTCTCCCAAGACGAACCCTCCGCGATCTCGATCAAATGGCCTTGATGCTCGTTCTGGTTCGTCGTTGCGAGTCGATAACGTGGTCAGCAGGCAGAAGCCGCTGACGCCGAACGGATGAATCATGGAACTGGAGCCGCCGGTCAGCATGGCATCGACGGTCCCTTCCTGGATCACCTTGACCGATTCGCCAATCGCTTGTGCTGCCGCTGCGCAGGCAGTCAATGTGTTGAGGTTGGGCCCGGCGAAACCAAATTCGCCCGCCAGATGTGCCGGAACCATGCTGGGTTCCTGCTCCATTTCGACGACAGCGTCCAGTTCCTGCAGGCCGAGTTGCGTGAAGCGATCGAGCTGGCAGTCGCCGTCGTTGGAGGAGCGAGCGATGAGGCTCATGAAATGTCGGAAGTCCGACCCTCCTTCGCCTGCGCCCGTGTAGACACCGACGCGAACAGGGTCGTATCCGGCCTGCTGCAGACCGGAGGATTGCACCGCCTGCCTTCCCGCCGCGAGAGCAAACAAAACATTGCGGCCCGTTTTTGGATACTGTGCGCATAGTTCCGGAAAATCACGTTCAAAGTTCTTCACTTCGGCGGAGATGCGCGAAGGAAACTGTGATGCATCGAAGAGGGTCGTTCTGGCGACGCCGGACCGACCTTTCAGCAACGCTTCCCATGATGCCGCCACTGTGTTTCCGACCGGGCAAACACAACCCACGCCTGTGATCACGACTCGTCGAGACATTGATAGACTCCTTGCAATTTCATTCTGCGGATCTGACAGACCAAAGCGAGCCCGTTTGGGAACTTCACCTGAGTCCCTTGTTCACAGCCGCGCGCGGGACGACTGATTTTCGCCTGCTCACTTCCGGATCGATGGCGCTTTCGACATCACGACTGCACACCGACCGATCAACAACTCGAAACAACTCGTTCGAAAGAACATCACCCAACAGTTTTCGCGTTTCCGCCTGGGCTTCTTCCCAGGCTGGTCTTAACGCGCGAATGACCTGACGGCCAGCGTCCGTAATCTGTAATAGCCGAACGCGACCCGTGGCAGGTGCGACATTGACCCACTGGTGGGCCACCAGTCGCTCGAGATCGCGGCTGAGAGTCGACTTTTCCAGGCAGAGTCGCCGGCAAATTTCGGACGCCTGGAGCGGTCCCTGCGTCGCGATGACCACCAGGATATTGATTTGACTCGAGCGAATCCCATGCGCCCGCAGCTTTCCATCATAGATGCCGCTTACCAGTCGATTCAAAATTCGAATGCGACCGGCGAAACAGTCTGATGCTACGATGTCTTCGAACGACCGCGTCATGTGTACTCCCGGAGTCAAGTTGTACATACAACTGTCTCGGCGTGCAATACGAGGAGCCGCGCGGGTGTGATAACCACTGTTTTGGATTTTGAATGACGTGCTGCAGCCGGACCGTCTTCACGAGCTGTGGCTTCGCCATGTCGAGGACTACAAGTGCTTGGCAATTCGTGCTTTGAGTGCGGCGAGCCCGGCACGGTCATTCAATTTGGTGGTCGCGCGGTATCTGTTGCGAACGAGGTCAATTCGACTGCTCCGATGAACAGCTAAGGAGGTTCACGGTTTTCAATCATCGGAACTTGCCTGATCGGCACTGGCGTGCGACTGTGCCAGTCTGCCACCGCTCCAGATTTGCGGATGCATCACCCACGAGAGTGATTGAAAGAATTGACCTTCCGAGTGGGAATCACACCCCAGGTGCGGGTTGTTCGGCGGTGACTTCCGCAACCTCTGCTGGCGCGGCAGGAGCGGTTTCCTGTAGTGCATACATCGGGTTACTGCCGAATTTTTGAGTACACTTGGGGCATTTGGCTTTGGCGATCGCCTTGCCGTTCAGGCCACCGATCTTTTCTTTTTTGCGAGCTTCTTCGCTGACAATCAGCTTGCATCCCGAACAGCGCCAGCCGCTGACTTCCAACTTGAAGTTGGTGTCCTTCTGGTAGTACTCCAATTGCTGCAGCGATCGGACCGGGGTTTCGTTGTAGTGGCACTTGAACGTTTCGTAGTGGTCTACCATCGGGATTTCGGAGTTGATGCCGAAGGCTTCGATGCCGCAGACCGCTTGCAACGCGAGTGAAAACGCGCGGAATTCCGAAAGAGCGAACGAAAGGTATTGCGTGTTCTTGTCGTCGGCCGCACGCGGCAATCGGACGGCGATACGTCCCGTCCCGAAGATGGGGATGTTCCCAAACATCGATTCGGTCCCCAGCGGAGCTGGCTGTGTCAGCACCAATTGTGAGAAACCGTCTTTCGGCACGACACGTTTCGCGGCGGCGGTCAGACCATCAGGTGCTGCGGTGGGATTGGCAAAGTAGTCCAGCATTGCCGTACGGGCGGCTGGCTTTTTCTTGGCTCCGCCACCGAACAATCCACCGGCCGCCGCCAAGGTGACGATCAGGATTTCGTCTGCATTGAAGCCCAGATCCACCGTCTGAAACTCGTTCAACAAGCTGTCGGGCTTCAACTTCAGCTTTTCAGGGACAACGGTGTGCAGATGCACATCGTTCAACCAGCGCGAGTAGCGGCCGGTCACGCCGCCGCCGGTACTGCCACCGACAGTGGCGATCTCGACGTCGGTCTTCTTCTTCGGCTTGGGACTCGATTTTTGCGGGACGATAAAGACCGATTCGCAACGGGGGCATTTGCCAGTCTTGCCACGGAACTTCTCGCGGACGCGAATCCGATGTCCTTGCGGGCAGAAGACGACGAAGCTTTCCTTCGTACGGAATCCCTTACGCAGTTTAGAGATTTCAGCTTCTTCGTCCGCCGCGATCTTCAGCAATTCTTCCTCGGGCGTCAGCACGGGCTTGGCTTTGGTCTTGGCCGCGGGCTTCTTGGCTTCCAAGGACATTGGAATTTCTGTGTCGGCTTCCGCAGGTTCTTCTTGCGCGGGCGAGGAGAGAAGTGGAATCGTTTCTGCTGGTTCCTCGGACACGGTCGGCATTTCGCGCGGAGTCGGGTTGGAGGGTGCCAGCGAGTAACTGGGGGCGGGGATGTCGAATTGATCTCCTTCTGATCGCATGGAGATATCGTCGGCCAGATCGAATGAGGAGTCGTCCGCCTCGGACATGCGAACGTCATCGGACAGTTCGAAATCATCTCCTTCATCTTCTTCGCGCCCCATGGGCAGGGTCGACATGAAGTTTTCCGGAGTTGACCAGGCGCGTCGCTTCATCGATTCTTGTTCGTTCGTCGATGACGCATCCAGTTCCGGCAGGTCGAATTTATCTGTCACCGTGTCTGTTACAGACTTGTTTCGATAAGCCTTCTCGATGTCGGGGCGAGTGAACGAGCCGCAATTCCAACAGCGGACCAACCCCTTCCGGCAGGACTCGCCGCAGGTTGGGCAAACATCCATATCGTCGTCGACGGCCTGATCCGTGGGCAATGAGCTTCGCCGTGTCGTCTCGGCGAGATCCGCGTTCAGCACATGTCCGCAGGCGTGACACTCGGCAGTGTCATCCAGCAGGAAAGTGCCGCACTCCGGACAGTTGATGATCTGAATGGCCATGACGCGAGCAACCCCGAGAATTCAGATGCGGAGAAGAAATTAAGAAGACTTGGTCAATGGAAATGAACTAGACAAAATCAACCATTCGTATCGACAGATGAGAGACGATAACACGCTGCAATTTAACACGGTCGGTATCCGAAATACACGCCGGAATCCTTTCGGAACCCATTGCGGAACCGGGCGGGCCATCGGATTATGCGGCCTGTGAAGGTTGTGCCAGTACATTCAGCCGACACTGACGGCGTCTGTCGGTGATCGGTGAGATTGAGGATGCTGGTCTTCCAAAACTGAATTATTGCAAAGCGTGCCACGTGGTCGAGCCCTTCGGGTTCGGTTTCTGGCCCCCATCGACGGCGGTCGATATGATGCCGCGCGATGAATTCGCTTGGCAAGTCCTGCACCCTGAGTCTGAAGGAGTTTCACGATGATTCGATTTCAAATCTGTCTGGCTGCACTGATCGCAGTGGGGCTGGCCGGGATAGTCCAGGCTGCCGACAACGTACCGCCGGAGGGGTTTGTCGCTCTGTTTACCGCCAAAGATCTGGCGGGCTGGCACGGCTACGACACGAAGGATCCGCGAAAATTTCAGGCCCTGACTCCCGAAGAGCAGGAAGCCGAGCGGGTCAAGAGCCGGGAAGACATCCAGAAGCACTGGAGCATCGACGGCGCCGACCTGGTCAACGACGGGCAGGGTCTGTACTTGACCACCG
>DASYEA010000714.1:0-9091 GCA_036499265.1 Schlesneria sp.
CACTTCCTGGAACATTGTCAGGATCCGATTGGAACGATGGAACACTTCTTCCGAGTGCTCAAGCCGGGCGGCATCGTCTATTTTTCAGTGCCAGATAAACGATTCACCTTTGATCGCGATCGTCCCGTGACACCAATCGAGCACCTATTTGAGGACCACGAACAGGGGCCCGAACGATCTCGACACGCTCACTTCGAAGAGTATGTGCAATGCATGGAGCGTCCGTCGACGCCAGAACTGCTGCAGAGTCGGGTTCAGGAACTGCTGGATCACGACTACTCGATCCACTATCACGTCTGGTCACAGCACGAGATTCTCGAACTGTTGCTGGCACTCCGAACACGAATCGGATTCGAAATCGAGTCGTTCTGCAAGAATCGGCATGAAGTGATTTGCGTCTTGCGAAAAGATGCCTCGGTCAAAGTCGAGTCCAAGGTAACGCCTGCAACGCGGCGTGCGGCTTAGTCACTCATTCCGCGAAGGGCCATACTATGAGCGGACTGAACTTGCTGTTCCTGTCGACGCGAGCGGGGCGACCGAGCTACCGCTATCGAGTTGACCAGATGCTGCCGCACTTTGCGAACGCGGGGCATCGATGCGAAGTGCGATTCTTTCCCAAGAACCTCTTTTCGCGATTGCTGATGTATCGCGAATTGTCCAAATACGATGTCGTCTTCGTTCAGAAGCGGCTGATCGCGCCACTGGAACTGAATCTGGTGCGACGATGCGCGCGGAAGCTGGTGTTCGATGTCGACGATGCCATCATGTTTAACGGAAATGGTAAATCGGATTCGCGCCGCCTGCGACGATTTGGTGCGATGATGCGCGCCGCGGATCTTGTTGTCTGTGGCAACGGCTATCTGGCGAAACAGGCCGAGCGGTACGGCGGGCGAACTCTGATTGTGCCGACAGCGATCGATACCGATCGGTTTCCTGCCCGACAGTTCGCTCCGATCGATCCACAAAGAAAAGTCGTCATCGGTTGGACAGGAAGTCGCAGCACGACGCGCTACCTCAATTCAATCTTCCCGGCCTTGGCCAAATTGCGCGGCAACGTGGAATTGAAAATCATCTCCGATGCGACGGACGACCTTCGCTTTGCAAGTCTCGGGAACCTTCCGCATCGATTCGTACCCTGGTCGGCGGAAACCGAAGTTGCCGAGACGGCGGAATTCGATATCGGGTTGATGCCACTGCCGGACGACAACCTGACTCAGGGAAAATGCGGCTGCAAAGCATTGCAGTACATGTCGCTGGGGACACCTGCTGTATGCAGTCCGGTGGGCGTGAATTGCGACATTGTCCAGCACGGCAAGAACGGCTTTCTGCCCAAGACCCCTGAAGAATGGCGCACGGTTCTGCAATGTCTGGTCGATGATGCCGCGTTGCGAACTGTCATCGGCCGCTCAGGACGACAGACGGCCGAGGCCCGCTATTCGTTGAACTGCATCTCTCGCCAACTGGTGAATGCCGTCGAACGGGCTGCGTGATCGTCTCGGAACTGACGTTCGCTTACCAACCGAGGCTGGACCAGTAGCCGCGGTAGTACATCAAGGCGATACAGATCAAGTTCAACAGACCGCAGAGACCTGCGACTACGCGACGGCCCCGCAATCGGTCAGAGACCACGATGTCCAGTGACCAGAACAGTGCAGCAGGGGCTAGCACGTACTGCAGCAATCCCATGCTGCCAACCCAGGCACGCAGCGTGGAATTGCGGCGATTGTGATCGACTTCCGCATCGATCGTCGCTTGTTCAGCCACGGAATAGGGTGGCCCTTTGAATGCTGACTCATCAGGAAATCCTTCGTCAGGATGAGCAGCTTGGTAATCCTCCTGCCGAGATCTCGCAATCATCATTTCCTCACGGAGGCGAAACAGTTTCTCGTCAGCAACGCGCCACTTGGGATTCCCACTTCCGAAATCAGTTCGAGGCAAGTAGTACCCGTATCTGGCGTTGAGCACTTCAATACGAACACAGGTATGAACGACGATGCAGGTCAGGATCATGCAGGCAACGTGAAACGATGTGAGCTTCATTGAGCACCTCTGACGACCAGCATGGTTGTGTACAGATGGACCGTCAAGGTGCCGTATTGGCATCAACAACCCCAGAATTGGTCTGGGTTTACGCTCTCGATATTCATCAAGAGTTCCGCGACGGTTCACAATTGCGAGCTAGCCTTTACGAGGGTGAGAGCGAGTCGAACGGCCTTTTTCGGCTTGTTCACACGCTGTTTCATTCTCAATCGTTCGCAAAGGATGCCATCATGACGATCGCCACAGCCAGCAGCTACTACGTCGAACAGGTTCGCAACGTGACTGTCCTGTGCTTCACGGTCCGCTTCCTCAATGAACAGAATTACGATGTCGTTTCGGAAGAACTACTTGAATTCGTCTCGCTGGTCGTCAGTGAACGTCCCATCCAAGTCGTTGTGGAGCTGTCATCTATCAATGACATCGATGACATGGGGCTGGCGATGTTGCAGGCTTTCCAGGACAGCATCGATGACGCCGACGGCACGCTGGTCTTGTGTCGAGCTCCCGCTAACGTCCTTGCCAAGATCCGCCAGGCCGCATTGGGATGCCATTGCTGCAAAACACGCGGCGAGGCGATTTGGTCGTTCTAAATAATTCCCCAACCAAATCGGAGCGATCTTCATTTGGGAGGGCGAGGCTCCTGCCGAGCCGCTAAGTCTAGTTGCGATCGCTCAACAAATTAGCCACTCCACAATTGTAGTGGACCTATTTAGCAGCGTCCTGCCATGAGGACTCCGCTACTCATCGTCGGGGGAAATGGCGGGTTGGAAATCCGTCCTTCGAGGAGAGGTTTACACCGAAGATCGCGTCGGCCTACAACGGCGAGATCGGTATGTTCTGTGGCGCCGGTTGCCGAATCGCCGGTTGTTTCCTCGCGGTGGACCCGGCCGGGAAGGTGTTGAAGGTATCGTGATAGCTATTTAAAGACATCCCGACCTGCTTCAGCCGATCCACTTTCAGCATTTGTCGTGCTTGCTCGCGCTTGTACAGCACCGCCGGCGCGACCAGTAGCAGCAGGACCAGGACCAGGATCGCAACAACCACGTATTCAGGCGACGAGATTCGCACCAGACATCCTTCCCGACAACAATTCGACTATCAGAGTGCATCCCAACTAACGGTGGCGTCCTGCGAGCAGACAACGGCTTAGTCCGCCTTGGTGATTCGCAAGACTTCTTCGAGTGTTGTCGTTCCATCGATCACACGCTGGTAGCCATTCAATCGCAACCCCAACATGCCATTGAGCAATGCGTATTCGCGGATCGCAGACGAACTGGCGCGGGCCACACACAGCTTGCCAATTTCCGGATCCGTTCGCAGTAATTCGAAGATCGCGCGACGCCCTGCATAGCCGGTCCCACGACATTCGCGACAACCAGCCGGCTTGTAGAAATGCTCTGGCACCGGCCGCGGAAAATCGTTAGGGATCTCTTCCGCTGTGGGCGTATAGGCGACCTTGCAGTGCTTGCACAACACACGGACCAACCGCTGAGCCAAGACGCCTTCGACGGTACTCGCGACCAGATAGGGTTCGACACCCATATCGATCAGACGGGCGAATGCGCTGGGAGCGTCGTTCGTGTGCAAGGTGCTGAAGACCAGGTGACCTGTCAGTGAGGCCTGGATCGCCGCTTCGGCCGTTTCACCGTCACGGATTTCCCCGATCAGGATCACGTCCGGGTCGTGACGCAGAATACTTCGCAGACCAGCTGCGAACGTCAGCCCCACCTTGCTGTGGACCTGAATCTGGCTGATTCCCGGATTCTGATATTCGACGGGATCTTCGACCGTGATGATCTTGACTGAGGGGTCTTTGATCTCGTTCAGAGCACTGTAGAGTGTCGATGTTTTACCGCTACCTGTTGGACCCGTGACCAGCACGATCCCGTGCGGCATCGCGATCAGATCGTGGAAGGTCTTCGCCATCGCGTCGGGCATTCCGACGTTTTTCAAATTGAAGACCATACGCCCCTTGTCGAGCAGTCGCAGCACCACCCCTTCGCCATAGATCATCGGGATGATCGAAACGCGGACGTCGATCTCGCGACCTGAGATCTTCAACTTGATACGGCCGTCCTGCGGAATACGCTTCTCAGCAATGTTCAGCTTCGACATGATCTTCAGTCGAGTGACAATCGCCGCGTAGAAGTGTGCGATCGATTCGGGAACGGGTTGCACTCGCAATAATCCGTCCACGCGATAACGAATGATCAAGCCGTTCTCTTGAGGCTCGATGTGAACGTCGCTGGATTGCTGTTCCAGCGCTTCGAGCAGCAACTCGTTCACCAGCTTGATCACCGAGGCGTTTTCGGCCTGTTGAGCCAAATCACCGTCATCGGCAGACATGTCACTCAGCAATTCAACGCCGTCGGCGGAGCGTTGAGCCACCAGTTCGTTCAAGGTGTCGCCGCCGACGCCAAGATGCTCTTTAATCAATTCGACCACATCCAGCCGCCGGGCGAGCACCGGGACCAGATGAAATCCGCTGACAGACTCCAGTTCTTCCAACGCTTCCAGGTTGAATGGATCGGAAGTAGCGACCACCACGCTGCCGTTCTGTCGGCTGATTGGTAACAGCGAATGACGAAAGACCGCAGTTGTCGGGAACTGCATCAACAGTTCGCGGTCTATCAATTCGTGCTTCACGTCGACGAACGGCATCCCCAGTTCGTCGGCAAAAGCTTTCAAAGCAGCGTCTTCGTCCAGCACGCCATTATCGACGAGCACCCGATCCAACCGCCGTCCCGCCGAAGTCGAAATAGCAATATCGACCTGCTCTTTGGAAACAAGCCCGTGGCGAATGAGAGTCTTGGCGATATCCATATGTCGATATGTCTTTTCCGGCGTATTGGAGACAAAACGTCGAGAACAATCATTCTCGGCTGAACGCCCTGCAACAGCAAGGGGCAGTCTGCGCAGGTCAAATTGAATCGGCAAACCTGAACGGATCCTGAACGCAAACAAGGGCTAATGTCGACGTTAAGCTGTTCCATTACGAGATCGGATTGATCAGTTTTTGGGAGGGCGAAGTTCCGGCGGAGCCGCTCGGTAGAGGTGCTCCAAGCTTCATAATCGACTCTTTTGGTTTTGCGGCAGATCCGAACCTGTTCAAAAAGAGAGCTGAGAAATATTGATGCGAACGGCACTTCTGGCCTAGAATTGGTGGCCTGCCGCAAGCGATCCCACCGCATTTACTGAATTTCGATTGAAGGCCACAGCATGTTTCGCCGAACTGCCGGTCTGCTCTTTATCCCTCTCACATGTTTCACTGCTTTGGTTGCCAGTCACGCGGCGGACCCAGTGACGAAGTCCGGCACGATCTCGAAATCAAAGTCGGTAGCCAAAGAGAGTACCAAGCCAGCGAAGTCTGGCGGCGACGATAAACAAGCGAGTCAAAAGTCCGAGAAGGTCGTCAAGACGGCGGCCGAATGGCGGAAGCAACTGACACCGATGCAGTATAAGGTGGCCCGACTGAAGGTGACCGAACCGGCGTTCACCGGTCAGTACTGGAACAACAAGAAGACTGGTGTCTATCACTGTATCTGCTGCGATGAACCGCTGTTTGACTCAGACACCAAATTCGAATCAGGCACCGGTTGGCCCAGCTATTATGAACCGGTCGACGAGAGCGTCATCAAGACGAAGCAGGATGTCAGCGACGGGTCTCGCCGTGTCGAGGTGCTCTGCAAACGCTGCGACGCTCATTTGGGACACGTGTTCGGTGACGGTCCACAACCGACCGGCCTGCGCTTCTGCATCAACTCGGCATCGCTGAAGTTCGAAGAGAAGAAGCCCGAAAAGTAGCAGGCCGATTCCGCGTGCTGTCGACTCTTAGGCGGCTTTCGTCAGATTCAATTCCGATGACACCGCTTCGATCTGCCTTGCGTCGATCAGGCCCAGGCCTTCCGCGAAACCGACAACGAGCGCGAAATCACAAAGCCGATTGATACGGCGAGGCAATCCGCCTGACAACTCGTACACGGTTTGCATCGCGTCGCCGCTGAAGATCGATTCAACAGCGCCCGCAGCTTTCATTCGATGCTCAATGTAGTCGGCGGTCTCTTTCGGCGACATCGCGGTCAGCACGCACGGAATCGAGATCCGATCGTCCAACTGCGGTAGCCGCTTCGTCATCGCCACCAGATCCGGTTGACCTGACAGGATCAGTGTGAACTCCACGCCCGAGATCTGTTGCAGATTCAGCAGTAGCTGCAACGACTGCATCACCAGTCGATCAGTGATCGCGTGAGCATCGTCGATCACGATGACAGCAGGACAGCCCGCCTTCGTCAAGATGCGCAGTTGCGCGACCAGTTGCCTGAGCACCACATCGATCGAAGTTCCCACGCTGGCGGGATGGTCTTCACCCAGGGCGGTCACAATAAAGCACAAGAGTTCCAATGGCGACATCAATGGGTAAACGATGTTCACCAGATTCGCAGGATGACTGTCATCTTCGGGGAGTAGAGACTGCAGTAGACGCGTCTTTCCGGCACCGCTGGGGCCCACCAACAATCCGGCACCCCGCCGGTGATTGACGAGGAAACGCAGCTTTAACAGGGCGCTTTGATGAGTAGTGCTCGCAAAGAACGACTCGTCACTTCGATCATTGCCGAAGGGAGCCGTTCGCAATCCCCAATGTTGTTCGTACATGTCGGTCTCGGTAGCGATTCTTATCGACTGAACCTACGGAATGGAGCAGCATTCATATTCCGGTCAGCTCGCACCGAGCCAGCCTCCGCATCTTCAATCGTCCCACTCAACCAGACGGGTGGCTGTGATTCCGGTCGAGCACCCGTCGCATGTCCTGCCAACTGAACTCGACTTGCATCGTCCCCCGCTGCTCGATGCACTGCCGGGACGATATCAGTGATGGTCGCTGTGGCCAAAGGGCGAGGTCGGTCTGGAGACGATTCGACGTCGTCACCAGCCGCCAAATTATCCAGGACTGCCAGTTCGGAATCGTCAATGGCTTCAACGCGGCGATTCATCGCACTGTGAACACCAAATCCGACAGCGGTCGAAACAAGAGCCGCGACCAGCACCATGCGAAGACGCGGCAAGTAAGCCAGCCATCGCACCGCCTTTCGCGGCTCTGATTGAGTACTGCTCATTCAATCGCTCTCAGGAAAAATGCGCGACAGGGGCGCAGTGACTGATCTGGCCCGTCACTATGCTATCGGCGACCAGTTGCAGCGATCTTGAGTGTTTTGCCGATTAGACAATCTGGGAAGAGTTTGTCGGCAAGTATCCTTCCCGAAGGCGGCGCAGTGTAACAACCAATACGATAATGACTTATCGCGTGCATTCATCAGAAGACGAATAAGAACTCATTCGCATTCAGCATGGCTCGACAGAACGCTGGCAGGCCGTGTTGCGCAATGAACTCGGCCGAGGCGGCTTGTTCTTCATCAGTCGGATTGCGGAGAAAGGCCAATGAGAACGCGCGTTCAACCTGCTTGGTGACCGTTGGCCCTGCTTCATGTTCCAGACGCGTGGCGAACATCGCTGATTGCTGCACGATGAACTGGCTGTTGAGCAGGTTCAGTGCTTGAAGAGCGGTGATGGAACTGGTCCGCTTCGGAGTGATTTGGCCAGCATCGGGGCAATCGAATTGGCCGAAGGTGTCGTCCAGTTGCATGCGTGGCTTGGATTGGTAAACCATCCGCCGCCATTCGGCAGGACCGAATTCTTTTCGCGAATTATAAACCTTCACGTAGTTCGTGTTGGGCTCAAACAAGTCGAAGCCCGGTCCCCCTATGCGATCATCCAGATTGCCGCAGACGGATAGAATCGCGTCGCGCAGCGGCTCTGCTTCCAGTCGTCGCGCTGGGAATCGCCAGAGCAGCCTGGATCCCGCATCAGCAGACATTCCTTCCGCGCGGCCAGTGCCGCTCTGACGATACGTGGCGGAGGTCACAATCAGTCGATGCAGGCGCTTAGGTGAAGCATCGCGCCCGGGATCGGTGATTTCACTGGCAAGCCAATCCAGTAACTCAGGATGCGATGGCTTGGCTCCATTGCGTCCGAAGTCGCTGGGGGTCGTGACCAGGCCCTGTCCGAAGTGAAAGTGCCAGAGTCGATTAACATAGACGCGAGCGGTCAGGGGATGTTTGGGATCGGTGATCCAGTCTGCCAGTTGTTGGCGACGTGCTGCTTCTGGTGCATCCAGCGGCAACGTCAGCTCTTGTCCGAATTTTGCCAGCCCGGCAGGAGCGATTGGCTCCCTCGGTTGCAGCGGGTCGCCTCGATGAAATCGATTCGTCTGTTCGGGTGCCCCAAAACGGCCAGCGTACACTTGTCGCATTTCGGTCAATTGTCGCAGTGTCGTGCTGAGCGATGCTTGTCGCTGCGACAATCCCGAGATCTGCTGTTCTTCCCCACGCGACGCACCGACTCGCGTTGGCAACGATGTCAAGTTGCGATCGATCGTCAGGCGATCATCAGACGTGGCAACAACGACCATCGAATCGGCAGTCAGTCCAGCTTCGACTCGATATTTCGTGGCAATTCGATCGACAAACTGGCCGTTTTCGGGGCGATCCCGACTCCACAAGAGGCGATCAATTTCAACCGGTCGCGGAAACTCGAGCTGAATCCAGCCGCGGCCCGCCTCGTTCGAAATCCAACTCGCCGCGTTACCGTAGCGACCGTCATTGATGTGCTTCAGTTGGTGAATCTCGTACCCGGGCAGGGTCGATGAGGATGTGGCGGTCGCTTCGAGTGCGACGTTTCGCGGAGCCGCTTCCGTCGTGAAGACCTCCAGTTCGTCAACGCAAGGTTGAGACCCATTGTTGGTCTGCTCGATCACAAACCGCACGACTTTAGCCGTGATCGGAGTGAATCGTTCGACGTTAGTCTTGCGCTGAACTGATGCCCGCAGGCTTGGCAGCCGTTTTGGTTCCGACGAACCTGCTCGCGCAGCCTTCTGCAGACACAACAGGTCGGCAGTGACATAGGCATCCGTTTCACCGCCGCGAAGAATTAGCCGAGTAGCGGGCGTGAATTCGTAGCTTCCGAGCGAGAAGAAGCCGCTCCACCGCGGTTGCTG
>DASYEA010000715.1:0-5719 GCA_036499265.1 Schlesneria sp.
CGCAACGGGCTGCTGGATCCGAATGAGAACGATGGCGATGCCAGTCCGCCACTAGACAATCACAACGGGGTTCTTGATCACGGCTGGGTCGCGTTCTTGACGGCTCATAGCCGTGAATCGAACCTGCGCGCCGATGGCCGTCCGAAGATCCATCTGAACAACGGCCTGCTGACCGACCTGTTCGATCAGGTAGAGGAAGAATTTGGAGAGACGACTGCCAAATTCGTTGTCGCAATCCGATTGAACAGTCCCAAATCGACGGCCCCTGCGACGATGAGTAGCACGACTACGACTACGCAGGCCAATAACAAACCCACCAGCACTACGACTCCGAGAGGTCAACAACAGAAGCAGCAACAGGCGGTCCAAGGGCTAACGAAGGCGATTGCATCGGCGGCGCTCAGTCCCGGTGGCAAGGTAACGCGGGGTGGAATTGATATCTCGGCAGGAGGAACGTACACGATTACATCGCCATGGACATTGTTCGGAGCAGTCGCTAACGCCACGGTGAATGGCTCATCAACGGACATGCCCAGTCCCTGGCCAGCCGATCCCAATCAACTAAAAGCTGTCGTATCCAAATTGCTGGACACGTTCACGCTTAGTGAGGACGAGTTCCTGGAAGGCCGCATCAACATCAATCAAGCTCGTCGCGAGATCTTGATGGGTATCCCCGTGCTGACGGAAGACTTGGTCGAAAAAATCATCCTGGCTCAGAAGCTGGATTCGAACGGCCAGCCTTCGCCTGATGTGATACAAAATCACCGCGACATCGGTTGGTTGTATTATGAGGGACTAGTCGACATTCCGACTATGGCAACGCTGGAACCGTACTTCACGGCACGTGGCGATGTTTACCGCGCCCAGGTCTTCGGATTCTATGACGGCGGTGGTCCGATCACGCGACTGGAAGCGATGGTCGACGGAACCCAAAAGCCGCCTCGGATCATCTTCCAACGCGACCTGAACGACCTGGGCCACGGCTACTCGCGCACGCAGATCTTTCCGGTGGTCAGACAATAGTCGACCCGTGATTCACTGATCTTTCAAAGCCTGTTCCAGCAATTTCATGTGCTCCGGCAAATGGGGATAGAACCGCCCCACTACTTTTCCCTGTCGGTCGATCAGAATCAGAGTGGGATACCGCTGCACTCCGTAGAGTGCGGCAATAGGTGATCGTGCATTACCAGCATCGATCACGGTGCCGTACGATGTCTCTTTACCGGTGACGATGGCCACGGGATACGGAACGTCTTCTCCATTCCAAACATCTTTGCGAATCTTGGACAACCGCAGATCCAGCTTCTCGACGGTATCGACCGGCTCTTTCTCATCTGTTCCTAAGTCGACGTGAATACCGACAATCTCCAGTCCCTGATCATGATATTTGTCGTGCAGCTTGAAGAGCTCTGGCATCTGGTAAACACAGGGCCCGCACCAGTATCCCCAAAAGTCGAGAATGACACATTTGCCTTTGAGATCAGCCAGTTTAACTCCATGACTATTCTTCCAATATTGGATGTCAGGTAGCTCTGGCACCGGTTTGCCAACCATCAAGGCCAATCGAGTCGCTGGGATGTCAATTGCTCCGAGATCAACTTCGCGTTGCCCTGACTTAACAGAGACTTTGACATCGATCTCATGGAGGTCAGCACCATAGAGCATCAATTCGTAGTCGCCCGGCGGGGCGAAGAAATGAAATGTCTGGTCAGTTGGTGCACAACCGAAAGCAGCACCCCCCGCGGACTTCAAATATGCATATGTGAATCCGAGCGGGCGGTTTAGTGCAGCGAGATCTCGGGTGATGATCTTGCCTGAAATTCGAGCCGCAGGCTGCATCTTGATGATCACCAATTCATTCGATTTCGCGAGTTCAAGTTTGTCCGGTTCGATCTTCCAGATGCCCACCAATTTGCGAACTGGGTGCCGTGCGACAACGCAGATATGGCCTAATTTTCTTCCATCGAGAATATTGACGATTCCTTTGGCATCCGATGTCGCACCGTGCAAGTACCGCCAGCCTGTGCCGTCCTCTATTGGAAGGGATGCCCCCTCGCTTCCGAAGTAAGCAGTCACTCCGGCCTTCGCTCCCTCAACCGGCTTACCATCTTCGTCCACCAATTTGACCGGGAACGGATGTTTGGCCTCTTCTTCATCATCCGCCGCGAATCCGCCGCTGGTGAAGGTGCAAGCTATCAAAGCCACGCAAAGCGCCATGCGAGAGTTGGCAAACATGGAAACTCCTAAGGTGATGCTTGAGAAAGTCTCACGGTCGTTGATTTTTCAACAGTCTTTCGAGTTGTTCGATATGTTCGGCTCGATTGGGAGCGAAGTGCCCCACCACATTTCCCTGTCGATCGATTAGAATCAGGGTCGGATATGCCGTCACCCCATAAAGTGCGGCGACTGGAGATGCGGCTTTACGTGTCTCAATCGCGGTCCCGTATGATGTTAGTTTGCCGGCGACGATAGCGACGGGATACGGAACGTCTTGACCGTCCCACACATCCTTGCGAATGCCTATGAGCCGACGATCTAGCTTTTCGACCGTATCAACTGGTTCTTTTTCCTGTTCGCCTAAATCGACATGGATACCAATAATCTCCAATCCTTGATCATGATACTTGGCGTGCAATTTGAAGAGCTCCGGCATCCGGCCAACACACGGGCCGCACCAGTACCCCCAGAAGTCGAGTATGACGCATTTGCCTTTGAGATCTGCCAAATTCACACCAGGGCCATTCTTCCAGCATTCGATCTCCGGCAGCTCAGGGGCCGGCATACCAGACAGCAATGCCAACCGAGTCGCAGGGAGTTCCGTCGCTCCGAGATCGACTTCGCGTTGACCCGGCGTCACCGAGACTTTCCTTTCACACTTGTGTAGATCTGAACCGTATAGAAATAACTCGTACTCGCCCGGCGGGACAAAGAAGTGAAATGTCTGGTCGGTCGACGAGCAGCCAAAAGCCCTGCCAGCGTCGGAAGTCAAATACGCATTCGTCCAGCCGATCGGACGATTCAGTTCCGTAAGATCTCGGCAAGTGATCTTGCCAGACACTCGACATTCGAGCTGCATTGTGATCGTGACGAGCTCGGTCGCCTTCGCGGAATCGAGTTTCTTGGGATCAATCTTCCAGATGCCGACCAGTTGACGAACTGGGTGTCGTGCGACAACACAGAGATAGTCTGCATCCCCTCCGTCGACAAGATTGACAACTCCGTTGGCATCCGATGTCGCGCCCTGCCAGTACCGCCAACCGGTGCCGTCGTCGGTTGGGATAGTTTTAGCCTCGCTTCCGAAGTAGGCGGTCACTCCTGCTTTCGCACCATCAACCGGCTTACCATCCTCGGCTACCAGCTTAATCGAGAACGGATGTTTGACCTCTTCTTCGTCATCTGCCGCGAATCCGACGCTGGTCGAGATATAGGCCACCAATAACAGGCCAAATGCGATACGAGAGTTGGCAAACATGGATACTCCTAAGGGCGCTCAACCTGAGAATGCCATTCACGAATGCAGATCTTTGCGATGGCGCAGTGATAGACTGCGCCTGATTCACATTTCTCGTAGCTTACTCAACATGTTCGATGTCTTCGTTCGTCAGTAAGTCTTGGCCCGTCCCACGAACGGCCAACACGTGAATGGCCTCCGCCTGGATCGTAAACAACAATCGGTAAAGATTGCCTTTTCGAGTTCGGAAATAGCGTTGCCGCAAGTCGATTCCCAGATCCGCCGCCTCTGAGGCCATCGCACTTGAGGCTGCGTCTTCAGGTAATTGAGCCAACGTCCTCTCCAAGACGGTCAGCCAACTTTGAGCACCAGTTAACGAACGGTCCGCGATCCATGTCAGTATCTTGCTGATGTCGCGCTTTGCTCGACGAGAGACTCGGACTGGCAATTTCATTTGCCACGAAGTTCATCACGGAGTTCGCGAATGACGTCGTCGGCAGGGTAACTTCGGCCTGCCTCAATGTCCGAGAGCCCTTCGCGAACAGCCTCGATCGTTTGCTCTCGTTCTCTCCAAAGTACCAACGCCTCTTCCGGCGACATATGCGTTTCGGCATCGGACGCCAGTTGCTGGCCAACAAATTTGTGAAAACTTGCGAGATTATTGAGCTGTAGTGATTGCATATTGCCTCTGCGATCTTCTTGCCAATAAAACAGCCTAACAAATCATTCTAGCGGGTCAAATACCAATTGTCCGAACAGGATTTCGCCAGCACTTTGACTCCTAAACGAGAACGGCCAGATCAGATATCAGGGTTCAAAATGTGCCGCGCCCACAGATAGGCGACCACGTTCAACACGATCGAAGCGCACAAAAACAGTTGCCCGATGACGGTGGTGAACAGCTTCTCGGTGTTGATCGGATCGACAACGAAATAGTAGAGGGCCAGAATCGCAAACGGGACGAGAGCCATATAGAAAGCGGAAGTTCGAGCCTGCGCGGTGTCGGCGATGACTTTGCGTTCCAGTCGCTGCATCTCGCGCACGGAGACGGCGATTCGTTCGACGGTCTCATTCAACTTGCCGCCGCTCTCGCGACTGGCCTGCATTGCCGCCGAAAAGAGTGCAAAGTTCTCGCTGCGCAGTCGCTCGCGAGCTTCGTCCAGACAGCGTTCCATCGTCTTGCCCATCTGGTATTCGGCGATGATCTGCCCGAATTCCTGGCTGATCGGTTTCGGGCTTTGCTTGGCCAGGATCTCGAGAGCTTGTGCCAGCGACAGTCCCGCTTTGATGGCACTGGACAGTGAGACCATGGAATCGGCCAATTGATCTTCAATCAGTTCGCGTCGTTTTTCGGTCCACCGTTTCAAGAAGTACCACGGCACGCCCAGCAGCAACAACGACAGAACCAGCCCGATCACGGGGACATCGAAGACGAGGGACATCAACAAGAAGTGAGCCAGTACGAGACTGCACCACACAATGATCGTGACTCGTAGTCGCTTGGGATAGATCCGCAATCGCTTCAGCTTGTCGCGAAACGCGGCTTCGGTACGATCGAGGTGATGCGTGAAAAATGGCTCGCCGGCCCAGGCCGCCATCGCCACGGCTAATCCGAATAGAACGGAACTCATCAGGAATTCGATCGGCACGTTATCGTCCCTCGTCACCGTAAAGGAATTCCAGCTTCAACAGATTCTTCGCAATCAACGAATCGATGAATGTCGGCAGATAGCCCGTGGGATGCAGCAACTGTCCGTCTCGGAAATTGTAGATGTCTCGGACAATCAACGCCCCGCGATCCGTGTCGTAGCCCGCGATTTCACTGATCTGCGAGACCTTGCGCTTCCCTCCTGGCAGACGAGTAATCTGCACGACGACGTCGATCGCACTTGAGATCTGTCGATGAATCGATACGACTGGCAGATCGACGGCCATCAGCACCAACACCTCCAGACGCTTGATCACGTCTTCAGTGTTGTTGGCGTGAACGGTTGTCATCGAGCCGTCGTGACCTGTGTTCATCGCCTGCAGCATGTCCAGTGCTTCGGCTCCGCGGCATTCCCCGACGATGATCCGATCGGGCCGCATTCGCAGGGCGTTCTTCACGAGGTCGCGAATCGAATACCCACCTGCACCCTCAACGTTGGCCGGTTTGCTTTCCAGCGTGACCACATGGTCCTGGTGCAGTTGCAGTTCCGTGGTGTCTTCAATCGTGACGACACGTTCTTTGATCGGGATGAAGCTCGACAGGATGTTCAGCATCGTCGT
>DASYEA010000716.1:0-1835 GCA_036499265.1 Schlesneria sp.
GCGGTTGTTAGGCTGAGATTTCGCCGATGAAGAAGGAAATCATTGCCACAAGTCGTATCGCAGACGGAATCCGGTTTGTTCGGGGCGAGAAGGTGATGTTCGATTTCGATCTGGCGACGCTTTACCGGGTGACGACGGGAAATCTGAACAAAGCGGTCAAACGCAATCGTGTGCGTTTTCCCGCCGATTTCATGTTTCAGCTAAGTCCTGGTGAGTGGAAGAGTTTGATCTTCCAATCTGGAACTTCAAACAGCCGGGGCGGTCGGCGTCGTCGGCCCTTCGCTTTCGCGGAACAAGGCGTCGCCATGTTGTCCAGCGTCTTGCGAAGTGAACGCGCGGCCCAGGTAAACATCGCGATCATGCGCGCTTTCGTGAAGTTGCGCGAAGCTCTGGAGAGCAATCGTGAGTTGGCGAAGAAATTCTCCGAATTGGAAGGACGCGTCGGGAAACATGACGACGAGATCGGTGCGATTATTGAAGCGATTCGTCAGTTAATTGCTCCGCCAGTCAAACCACGCCGCGAGGTCGGATTTCATGTCCGCGAGACGCCGCCGGCTTATGCGACGCGGAAGAAACGCTGATGATCGCCTGGACGATCTACCTCACCTTTGCCGGCGCGGTGCTCGCGCTTTTCTTGCCGCGCGCTTTTGTGCGCTGGCTGGCGCTGCTAACGACCGCGGCCGGCTTTGGCATCGGTTTGACGGCGTTTCTTGCCAAAGCCGACTTCGCTCATTTCACCACCATCGTTCGTGTGCCTTGGGTGCCCGCACTGGGAATGAATTACCAGCTCGCGGCCGACGGCATCAGCCTCACGATGATGGTCGTGACCGGACTGACCGCGACTTGCGCGGTCCTTTTCTCCTGGAAAGTGAAGGAGCGGCCTAACGAGTTCTTCTTCTGGCTTCTCCTCGTGGTGGGCGGCTCCTACGGCGTTTTCCTGAGCGCCGATCTCTTTCTCTTTTTCGTTTTCTATGAGCTGGTGATTGTGCCGAAATATTTCCTCATCGCGATCTGGGGTTCGACGAATAAGGAATACGGCACGATGAAGCTGACGCTTTATTCCTTTCTCGGCGGCGTGCTCGTTTTCATCGGTATCCTCGCCGCCTACACCACAGCCGGATCACTCGATCTGGCGCAGCTCTCAAAATACAGTTTCTCACCAGAGCTACAAAGCTGGGCCTTCCCGATCTTGTTTCTCGGCTTTGCGATCCTCGGCGGCATCTGGCCTTTGCATACCTGGGCGCCAACAGGTCACGTCGCCGCGCCGACCGCGGGCTCGATGTTACTTGCCGGTATTGTCATGAAACTCGGAGCGTACGGCGCGCTTCGCGTCGCGATGAATCTTTTCCCCACAGGCTGGGCGATGTGGAGTAAGTGGATTGCTATCTTCGCAGTCATAGGAATTGTCTACGCGGCAGCAGTGGCGTTACGGCAGAGCGATCTCAAATTCGTCATCGGTTATTCGAGTGTGAGTCACATGGGCTTCGTCCTTCTCGGACTGGCGGCAGGGAATCTTCTCGGCGTTTCCGGCTCGGTTTTGCAAATGTTCTCGCACGGAGTCATCGGCGCGCTCCTCTTCGCCATCGCCGGAGCGGTTTATTATCGGACGCACACGCGCGATCTCGATGATCTCGCCGCGATGCAGCTGGGCCGCTCGCTGCCATTCCTCGCTTTCGCTTTCGTGATCGCGTCGGCAGCCTCCCTCGGGATCCCGGGCTTCAGTGGTTTTGCGGCAGAGATCACCATCCTGATCGGCGCCTGGAAAGCATTGCCAGTTGCGGTTTGGATCACGGGCATCGGTATGGTGCTGGTGGCGGCCTTCACTTTGCGCGCCT
>DASYEA010000717.1:0-5599 GCA_036499265.1 Schlesneria sp.
CGGTGATCTGCATGCTGATCACATCCAAATCCCAACGAATAGGCGAGCTCTTTCCCGACACAATCGTCATTCGCAACGCGCGCCGTCTCCAGCCGGTCCCCTTGATATCGCGAAAGAACAACTAAGAATGACGGTTCTCCGCCTGATGTTGCAGCCGATCTGAACTGTCTGCTACAGTCGGTCGCCTCAAAGGACACTGCATACAAGAGTTGGAATTCGCATGGCCCGCTTTACGCAAGCCGATTTGTCGGAACTGAACAAGACATTTGAAGAACGCACGCCGGACGAACTGCTGCAGTGGGCAGGAGCGATTTTTGGGAAGCGCGTCGCGGCATTGTCGGCCATGCAGATGGCAGGAAGCGTCGTCTGCCACATGATCAGCCGGTTGGAGGTCAACATCCCGGTGCTATTCGTTGATACGGGAGTCAACTTCCCCGAGACGATCCAGACACGCGATCGGATCGCTCGCGATTACCAACTCGATGTCATCACGTTGACTCCGAAGTTGACGATGGAAGAACAGACCGCGAAGTATGGCATTCTGTACCTGACCGCCGAAGGACAAAAGGAATGCTGCGAGATGCGCAAGTCCGCTCCATTGCATGAAGCACGCGGCCGCTTCGATTGCCTGGTCGGCAGCCTGCGGCGCGCGGAAGGGGGGGCTCGCAGCCGGTTCCAGATCCTTTCAGTCGATCCCGGAATGAACTGCATCCGCGTCAATCCGCTGGCTAACTTCGGCGACGAAGAGATGGAACGCTACATCGCTGACCACAAGGTGATTGTCAACCCGCTGCACTATCAAGGGTTCTCGACGATCAGTTGCAATCGCTGCACGACCCCTGTCCTGCCTGGTGAACCGAAGCGAGCTGGTCGGTGGCGACATCTGGGTCCGTGGTCGGTCTATTGCGGGATCAACCCGACCGATATGGACGGCGGAACGTCGCCGGCGATCGACCTGCCTCAAGAGTTGATAGACAGGCTGCTTGGCCGCACCACCGACTTCAGCATCTGATTCTTAAAGTAGTAGGCACTCTCCGTGTGCCGTGATTTTTTCACACCACCGAGTTTATCTCGGTGGTTTCGCGCTTGTACACGACATCAAATGCATCTGCGCAAATTGTTTCTGAATTGTGCAGAGGTGCGAGAACCACCGATTCAAGATCGGTGGCGATTAGATCACGGCCTCTCAGTGTGTTGAACACGGCACACGGAGTGTGCCTTCTACATTGAAGGGCAACTCCCTGAGAGTTCGCCCTCCCAAATGCACATCATACCTGCAGATGTTCGAGCGCTTCGACCGGCGACATCAGATAGCTGACATAGAACGGACCGAACTCGGCGTACTTCGCGGACGCCGTATCGAACCGCATCGTGTACACGATGTCCTTAATCGACTCGGGATTACGGCCCCACAGCGTGACGCCCCACTCCCAATCGTCCAGACCGGTTGACGCGGTAATCAGTTGCGAGACGCGGCCGGCAAACTTGATCCCGCTGGTCGCATGCTCGGCCATCAGGGACGATCGCACGCTGAACGGTTCGGTAAACCAGTTCGCGATCGGATGACGAGCCTTATTCATCGGATAGAAGCAGGTGACGGGCCACGCAGGAAAATCGGGGCACAGTCGCTGCCGGTTCATCATCGGCAGTCGCTGGCTGTACGCGTTGACCTTCGCCGCATAAGCCGGGTCGTCGGGCGACACCCCTTCCAGTCGCAATCGCTCGGAATACTGTTCGATCGTCGGAACGTACTCGGAAATTTCAGTGATCGAAACGAACGAGTAGACCGGTTGCAGAGCGGCACCCAGCGGGCTGCCGCGTAGCCCTTGTCGCACGCCGTCGATCAGCAAGGGATCGGGATCCATGATCATCAGACCGAGGTCTGCTTTATGACCCGACACGACAGATGTCTGCAGACGAAGCGGGGCACCCGGTCGCGCGGGATCGAGCAAATGAGCGACGATCTCGCGGCCTTCTGCCAACTGCCTCGGATCCAACTTGTTCAGCGCGGCTTGATCGATGCGATAGTACAGATGCAGGCAATGCCAGCCTTCAGCAAGTTTGGCACTCGGTTCAGGCAACGCCTGCGGGGCATGACTCGGTCGATTCACTAATTCGTTCCCGTTGAAAAACTCGTTCGGATAGATCAGGTCGGCAATTGATTTGCAGTCGCCTTATTCTTCCATCGGCTGCTGTTCGGACTTGGGGTAACCTGTCCACACAAGCGGCTTGGCGGCCTTCGGCAGTTCGCTTCGTTCCAGCAAACCCAGGATTTGGATGACCGTGGGATTCGTCGGCAGCTCTTTCTTCAGCCGCTGGACGATCTCGTTCGTTACCATCTTTTCGCCAGGACCGGAAGCACCTTCCAGGAAAGCTCGCTTCTGATCGTAGACCGCCCAGAAAATCGTTCGCTCGAAGTTTTTGACATTGTCGCGAACTTTGGTCGCTTCGCCACCTTTGCAGCGTTGGCCGTTCACGCGGTACATCTCGCGACGTTCAAAAATGATCGCGATCACGTTCCAGTCTTTTGTGCTGAACAGACCCATGGAGCAGTTCCCAAGACGATTGTGCCGACACACGAGGATTTGTACCACGTGTGGTGCCGTTCCGCTATGAGAACGTTTGGCGAGTGGGAAGCCGAACCACGTATCGCCCGGGACTTTTGCAACGCACAATATGCTGTTGATCGATGCCGCTTTAGATCGGAGTCGAATCCGTAACAGAGAAGGGGAGTCCCGGTGCTTCTGCAGCGCGGACTCCCCTTGGTTTCTCAGTTAACGATGATTCATCTTTGCTCGACACAGTCGGGCCGCTTGGATCATTTGAGCTTTTCAGCTGGGACGCTGAACATACCGCCGCCCATGCCACCCATTCCCATGCCGCCCATGCCACCTCCCATACCGCCGCCCATTCCACCGCCCATCCCCATGCCGCCACCACCCATCCCTCCGCCCATTCCACCACCCATGCCCCCCATCATCGGTGATTGAGGAGTCCGAATCGGAATGACAAGGTCCGCAACGGGATAGACTCGAGTCGACATCCTTTCGTCGGCCTTGGCCTGCGTCGTGATCTTCATCACTTCATCTTCGATGATGTAAGTCAGACCCAGTGGTTCGAGCATCAGCCGCAAAGCACTGCGCAACGAAATGCCAGTCATCACCAGAGTGATCTGTTGATCGGTCGCGACACCTTCATCCTGCAAAGCCTGCTTATCCAACCAGATTTCGATGTGGTGCAGATCTTCCAGATAATTCAACGCCTCTTCCAGTGGATTGTCCGTAAACGAAACTTCAGTCGTTTCGGCCAATGATTTCTGAATGCGTTTTTCATTCGGCGTAGTCTTCTTCAGATCGACCGTCGCGTTTTGTTTGCGACGTTCGGACAGAGCCTTCCAGACCGCAGCCGGAGGGAACCGCAGCGGCGGTTCGTCAGGGAAGGGAACGTGAGACACCTCGACTTGGTACAGTGTCTCGAGCAGTTCGTCAGCGCGTCGAGCACGCAGGCGATACGCTCGAGTGAGCTGGTGGGCCGATTCCGCATCGAAGCGGGCTGCCGTTGACGATCCTTCGCCAGGTCGCATGTCGATCGCGACATCGGCGACGAGTTGCGCTTCCGCATAAGCATCATCACGACCGTGACGCCCTTCCTGCATCAAAGATCGAACTCGGTCGATCAGATTCTCCAATCGTTCTTCATCGAGCATCGCCTGCTCCGACAATCGGGCTTGGGCTTCCTGTTGAGCCCGTCGTTCAAGCGCCCGAGTCAGTTGCTGCTGCAGTTCATCTTGTTTGACTTCCTGCTGCTGAATCGTGCTCTCCAACTGCTTTTGCATGCGCAGTCGATCTTCGGGGGCGATATCGATGGCAGACTTGACCGAGCCCAACGTCTGCTTCAAAGCCGCGAGTCCGAATGCGGGATCATCACTTTCCCGAGCCGACTCGATCGACCGACTGACTTCATTGCGAAGCTTTTCGGTCAGCAGTCGCGTCATGGTCTGCTGATCTTCTAACAGGCTGGCATTGGAATCCGGGGCCGCCTGCAATTCTTGATCGCTGGAGGGGACTGGCGAAGCGATCTGCTTGATCTGACGAATGACTGACTTGTCAGTCACAGGTTTTGGAGGTCCTCCCGCAACAACCGCTCCTCCATACCATCCAGCCGCGACGAGCGGCAACAACATCAGCGCCTTTGTCGAGTATCGGAGCATCTCACCTCGCCCTAGCCCATGGAAGGAAAGAGTCGCGGCCTCGAGACGGCCGCGAGGTAATACACACGCGGCTCCCTAATAGCATCGCCTATGCCAACTGAAGATCTTGCTAAGACCCTGTCGGAGAATTCAGTGGGCGGCCTGTCCTCAAGGCGTGCGAGAAGCGAATCGGGCATCAAGCTTACGATTTCGCGGAAAGTGAGGGCCGCTCGTCGAGAACGAGGCCCCGTCACAGGCCACGTCCTTACCATAAGCCTGGATATATAGTTTCCTTATTGGATAGCATCTAGCCCGTTTATCATTACGTTCTAGTAACAAAATAGATAAAATCGTGCCTCAACCGCTGGCCCTACGGAAGGCCGAACCACGTGTCGCCCGTAATCTTTGGCGACGTGCAATGAGACTCTCTAACACTGCAGCTCGGCAGCGCCGGGCTCACAATAAGGATGGCGAGTCGCGCCGCTCGCGTTGAGCGTCACGGCCTCGACCACCTTTAGTGCGACCCTGGCCGATCGCAAGGCCAAGTCGGAGACGGAAAATCGGTAGCTGTCTGAGGCTGGTCGACCTATTTCGATCCTTTCGGTTCTTCGGCAGGGACGCTGAACATCCCCATGCCTCCGCCGCCCATTCCGCCCATCCCCATGCCACCCATGCCACCCCCCATGCCGCCGCCCATTCCGCCCATACCGCCGCCCATCCCTCCGCCTCGGCCACCCATTCCTCCCATCATCGGCGCTTGAGGAATGCGAATTGGAACGACAAGATCAGCGACGGGATAGACTCGGGTCGACAGTCTTTCATCGGCCTTGGCCTGCGTCGTGATCTTGAGAACTTCGTCTTCGATCATGTACGTCAATCCGAGGGGTTCCAGCAGCAATCGCAACGCGCTTCGTAACGAAATCCCCGTCATCACCAAGCTGACTTGCTGGTCCGTAGCCACACCTTCATCCTGCAGCGACTGTTTGTCGACCCAGATCTCGATGTGATGTAGGTCCTCGAGATAGTTCAGTGCCTCATCGAGTGGGTTATCCGTGAACGAGACTTCGGTCGTCTCGGTCAACGCTTTCTGGATGCGTTTCTCGTTCGGTGTGCTTCGCTTGAGATCCACGTGAACCCACTGACGTCGGCGTTCTGACAGGGCCTTCCAGACGGCTGCAGGCGGATATCGAAGAGGTGGCTCATCGGGAAACGGAATGTGTGACAACTCGACCTGATGCATAACCTCTAAGAATTCGTCCGCACGTCGCGCCCTCAAGCGGTACGCGCGAGTCAATTGGAGGGCCGATTCCGCATCGAAACGAGCGGCCATCGACGATCCCTCTCCGGGTCGCATGTCGATCGCGACATCGGCCACCAGTTGCGCTTCGGCAAAACCTTCATCACGACCGT
>DASYEA010000718.1:0-2689 GCA_036499265.1 Schlesneria sp.
GGAATCAACAACAAAATCGGCGCACTCCAGCGACGAGCCTACGGCTACAGAAACTACGAACACCTCAAACAACGAATCCTCACCATGCACCACACCAAGTTCACCATCATCGGATGAGCCCCCCAAATAGTCGGATGAACCAGGAAAATACGGTGAAGTATTATCCCGCTCCCAGCAAGAAGCTTGCGATTGTTCAGACTGCCGATGGCGTAATCACTTTGTGGAATCTCGAATATAAAAAATCGCTTGCTGACTTAGACCATGGCTGCACATTGTCTGAGGCAGTGTTTTCTCCCGAAGAATCCGTGTTCGCAACTGTTACTGCGGTGAAGTGGAATCAGTCACGTCTGCGATTATGGGATTCAGAAACCGGCAAGCTGGTGCGAGAGCTTCACGCCTTTGAGAAAACAGTGTGTGAGCGAATTTTCAGGCCGCTCTGGTCTCCGGACGGCAATTATCTTTTCGCAGCAACCAAGTCGCACTCCTTTTTTACGTCTGAATCAGTCAGTGTCTGGAACTTAAAGACGGGCAAACACCACGGAGAATTGATTGGCTGTCCAACGAGAACAATTGGCCTGGTGATTCTTCGAGACGGCACCAAAATCGTGACCGGGGGTGCCGATGGAAAGATTCGCTTCTGGGATACGCGATCGACGATTGCTCTAATCCGATCCTTTGAGGATTCGCTACAATCTCATGGTCTAATGAGCAATGCCGAGGGCCAGTAATGACATCGACATCGCAGATCTAGGCAGATGCTCATATGAGCCATCGTTCGCAATCCCCGAAAGTCTGGCCTAGCGCGAAGTTGCTGCAAAAACTTGCTCGACGTCTGGAGCTTTCCGATACACTCAGGCGAGGCCACTTGATGGTGAATGACATCAGTTCAATTGTTCAATTGCTCTGACGGCCGAAGGCAATTCGCTATCCAACACCTTCTCTTCGCAGTAACATCGCAAGCCCTGACCTTAGGCATAAAGTCGTCCGCCTGCCACTCCCAGGTTCTTGGAATCGGCAGGTACCACTCGGCAATTCTCTGCTCGAAGGTGTCCTCTTAGTTTGCCCGCGCGTCACGAGGTGTTCGATCGATTTCGTAGTTGCAGAGTTCCGAACCCATGCAGTCTGAATGGATCATTGGTCGAACACCTGATTGCGATCTTGTGGTTTCCGACCTGAGCGTTTCGTCGAAACACTGCCGACTGTCCCGGCGTGGTCAACAATGGCTCATTGAGGATCTTGGATCCTCGAACGGGACATTCGTCAACGGCGTTCGGATTTCCAGCCCCACGCCGATTTCAAAGGAAGACTGGGTCGTGCTGGGGGTGACCGGGCAAATGGTATGGCCCGAAGTCACCGATCACGTCAGTCCCGTCCCCGGTCCCGGGGCAACACTGATCAAGGGACCCTCAGCACCGTCATCGCAAACGCTGTCGTTTCCCAGCCAGGAAATTGTCGTTGGACGCGATCCGACTTGCGATCACGTATTCGACCACCCGATGGTCTCCAGGCGGCACGCCAAGCTTACGCGAACTCGGTCAGGGGTCACTGTCGAAGATCTCGGCTCGTCCAATGGAACCTTCGTCAACGGCCAAAGGATCGCGGCTCCCACGCCGCTGGATGTTGGCGATGTCATCAGCCTGGGAAGCTTCGAACTGAAGCTGAACCTGCAAGGCCTGATCGAGCAGTCTGACCTGCGCGGGAAGTTGTCGATCGAAACGCGATCGCTCACCGTTAAGGTGCCGGGCAAGACGTTGCTCGAAGATGTCTCGATCCTGATCCAGCCTGGTCAATTCGTCGGTTTGATGGGCCCTAGCGGCGCTGGCAAGACGACGTTGATGAGTGCCATGAACGGCTATGTCCGTCCATCGAGTGGCGACGTTCTCTTCAATGGCGAATCGCTGTATGGAAACTATGGCCGGTTCGCCATTCGCATGGGGTACGTTCCCCAGGACGATATCATCCATCGCGATCTGACCGTCAGCGAAGCACTGTATTACACCGCCAAGCTTCGGCTTCCCGATGACTATACGAACGAAGATATCGAGGCCTGCGTTAAGAAGGTCCTCGACCAGATGGGACTGAACGGCGTCCGCGACGTCTTGATTGGATCGGCTGAGAAAAAGGGGATCAGCGGCGGCCAACGCAAGCGAGTCAACCTCGCGATGGAACTGCTGACCGAACCGCTGGTGCTATTTCTGGACGAGCCCACGTCCGGCCTGTCTTCCGAAGATGCGTTGATGGTGATGAAGGTCCTTCGTGGACTCGCCGATTCCGGCAAGACGATTTTGTTGACCATTCACCAGCCTAGCCTAGAGGTGTTTCGACTGCTCGACAATCTGACGGTTGTCTCCAAGGATGTGGGAACCTCCGATCCAGGTCGACTGGCTTACTACGGTCCGGCGTATCCCGGTGCGGTCAATTTCTTCAACCCTGATAAGAAGTGGCCAACGGGAACGGATCCATCACCCGATGAAGTCCTGCGCGGGCTCGGCAAGAAGCCGACACGCGAATGGATCACACGCTACCGCGAGTCTGGCTTGAGCAAGAAGAGCGGTGCGAACAATGCTTTGTCCCAAGCGAATCAGTTGGGATCGAAGCAGGAAATGGAGACCAAGCCGCGTTCAGGCGGAACCATTACTCAGTGGGTCACGCTGACAAGACGGTGTTTCTCGATTAAGGCTCGCGATAC
>DASYEA010000719.1:0-3240 GCA_036499265.1 Schlesneria sp.
TCGTCATCGGACATGATGGCAAGGTGACTCACTATCACATCGGGTACTATGCCATCACACCCGACGAAGGACTGAAGCAACTCGACGAAGCAGTCATCGCGGCATTGCGAAAACAACGCGAAGAAAAGTAGACCTAAGTGATTTCTCACGAGAAGTCCATATAGATACGCACCGCCCAGAGTAGTAGGCACACTCCGTGTGCCGTTCCCATTCACTCGGAGCGGGAGGCTGTGATTTTGTCGCCACCGATCTTGAATCGGTGGTTTTCGCGCCTCTGCATTACTCACAAACAACTGGCAAAATCGCTTGTAGTGTAGTGCACAAGCGCGGGAACCACCGAGATGAACTCGGTGGCGGGAAAAATCACACGCTCGAAGTGTCCCATCTACACCGAAGAGCGAGATTACTGTTTCGACCACGTCAATGGCGGGCCATCGAGTCGTTTGAGATAGCGGTCACGGAATTCGAAGAACTTGCCGTCTGCGGCCTGCTGGGCGGCCATCGTGGCGGCACCGAATCGAATCGCTTTCCGGATCCGCTCATCGCCACCCAGTCCGAATGACTTCACGGCCTGCAGGACTTGCTTCATTCGCGGGTCTTCGGCGATCTTCGCTGCGAAATCGGCGCGAGGTTTCGTCGAATCTTGAGTTTCCTGAAGTGACCAAACGGTCTCCCAATGCCCGCTCGGCATGCGTGCCGCGAATGCTGTTTGAACCGCCGCTTGACCTCGATCGACTTTGACATCGACTCGGGTTGCCCGGAATCCGCGGACGGCCAATTCATCTGCTTCGGCCGTGGCACTCTTTAACCAGTCACTCTCCTTCACTGGAGGTACGGCTGATCGACCATCACCGACAAGATCTTTCAGCAGCGAGTTCGCTTGCGACTGCATGACCTGGGAAAGCACAGGAGCGAGATCGATCCCTTTTTGATCGCCACTTGTCCGCACCAACAAGTTTCCAGTCCCCTGAAAATCAATTGGCTCGCCGAATGCGTATTCGACGATCGCCATTCGCGCGGCCCATTCGCGTTCGTCTTGTAGTTGCGGAGCCAAGCGATTCGACAGATCTGGTGGAGCGACCGTCGGATCGATCTTGCGTTGCTTGAGGTCTCGCTCCAGATCATGAACATCACGCGTTTCGACATTGGGGAACGATTCGTTCCATGCCCAGATTGCAACGCGTTGCCGATCTGGGGCGGCGCGAACCACCTTCGCGACACTCCCCTGCTCCAAGTCCAACCAGAGAAATTGACTTAGGTCGACAGGATCTTTGCGAGTGAGTTGCGACTCGGCTCGTTCCAGCTCTTGCTTGAGAAAGAAGGCCAGTCGCTGATCTTGTGGTGGTGTTTCCAGCAGCGTCTTTAAGCGATCTCGCAATTGCTCGGCGATCTGTCGCTGCAGTTGCGATTCATTGGCAATGGCCTTCTGATAGAGATCGGGTGCCGAGCGCTCAAGCGAACCGCGTGAAACGGCAATGGACATCATCTCTAGATCGGCTTTGACGACGATCCCTCGGACCGACTTGCCCGACTTCAGAGTCACGACATCGACGGTGAGTTGTGACGCAGGGACCGCTTTCTGCGCCTGCGCTTCAGCGGCGAAGGTCAGTAGCAGCAGTCCCGCGATCGCGATTCGACGAAATTTGGTCAGATTCATCTCGAACTCCTATGAAGACAGCATTGCTGCATCATACCGATCACCAGTTGGCGGTGATCTAAGAGTTCGTAAACGAATTTCTGACCCGGATTTCAACAGACCATCGAATGATTGCCGCGTCGAGGAAAGAGAACGAATCTCGCACTTCGGTCTAACGGGCAGGCAGCAACACACCAACATTCGAGAGGTGCTCGATCTCTGCTTGTAGGCGAGCCATTTCGGCTCGTTTTCGGTTTAGCGCCAAGCGGTCTGAGTGCTGCGATTTGAATTCATCAAGTACAGACCGCACGACATGGGATTGCTCTGCGAGACCTGCCGCGGTGAGAAGATGCGCTGCCTGCTGGAGATGCTCTTGAATCTTTTGCGGATCGGCCGGGGTCATCGGAATGGGCGAATTGACTTCTTCGACGCTGAGTGATGCCAGCAGGATGGGTTGCCCCAACTCTGGCTCCTCATCGCTGTCATTCTCTAAATCGAAGTCGAGCTGCACCACTTTAACTTCGGGGTCAAACGTCCGAAGAATCCCGATGAGCTCTGGTTTGCCAAGCGTGGGCTGGGGAACTGCATCACCCGCCAATGCGTGGGTGCCGAACAGAGCAACTGAAGCAGCAAGACTAAACAGCGGCCATGAACGTAGGTTCATCGCAGACATCCTGAATTGAGGGCGAAATTGAATTGTTGAGACGTGATTTTCGGGAGAAGGCCCGATGTATCGCATCTGCTAAATTCGGTCAATCGCGGCTCAAGTCCAGGTTGCCTGTAAGGCAGGTTCGGCTATCCGGCCATTGCGGTCTTGGTCCGAAAGCCCACGACGTCACCCACAGCAACGATGCCGGGGACCCAAGTGCAACCATTAGTGTCGCACCAGGCGCGGCCCTCTTCGTCCAGACCGACACCGACGGATTCGAGGTTCAGCCCGTCCGTACATCCGACGCGACCGGTGCAGACCATGGCGGCATCGGCGATCAGTGAGCGTCCGCTCGCCAATCGAACTGCTGCCTGGCAACCAGCCGACCGCGATTCGACGCCAATCACTTCATCGTTCAGCCGGAAGGCGATCCCCAGCGACTGAGCTTCGAACAGATCGAGGTCCATCAATCCGCCACAGAGTTCAAAGACGTTCGAATGCTCGTCAACGACTGTCACCTCGACACCAAGTCGGGACAGCAGAATCGCTTGCTCCAAACCAGTCTTCCCTGACCCGATGATCAGCATGGATTGCGGCAGTTCTTCGAGTGAAAGCCAGTTTTCTGCGGTGAAAACCGCAGCACTGTTGATCCCGAAGCGAGCTATTGGAGCGGCTTTCGTCCCACAGGCCAGGACAATCGTCGGTGCAGTCAGGCGTTCGATCACGATCCCGTGTTCGACGGTGATTGTGTTGGCGTCGACGAACTGGATCTCACCCGTGATGGCGTCGATCCCCGCTCGAGCGAGTTCACCCTGATCCGCCACTGCCTGTGCTTGGGTTAAGCGAGCGACTTCTGTTCTCAAGGCGGTCATGGAAACCAACCCTCTGAGAACGACGTGCTCGACGGCTTGACGCAGGATCTGAGGATCAACGGTCGGAGAATTGGCTGGAGTGA
>DASYEA010000720.1:0-2677 GCA_036499265.1 Schlesneria sp.
TCAGGGAAAAGACGAGCGGTACATGATCTCGCAAGATGGCAAGAACGTCATCAAGGGCGAAGCTTACGACATCAACAAGAGCCCGTTCCGCGCCAACCTCGACCGCTTGAAGACGGACCTGCAACCAAGCTACGGCACCCCGGGTGCACCGGTTGTCCTGGCAGTGTTCGGCGACTTCGAATGCCCCCTGTGCAAAGCCGAAGCCGACGTCATGCGCGGCAACCTGGTGAAGACTTTTGGCGAAAAGGTTCGGGTCTACTTCAAGGATTTCCCGCTGGAATCGATCCACCCCTGGGCTCGCCCCGCGTCCATCGCTGGACGTTGCGTGTTCCGGCAGAATGCCAAGGCGTTCTGGGATTTCCACGATTGGATCTATAAAGATCAGCAGTCCATCACCCCGCAAAACCTGAACGACCAGATCATGAAGTGGGCTCCCACCGCCGGAATCGACTCGATCCAACTGGGTCGCTGCATCGAATCGAAGGCGACCGATGCTGAAGTCGCGAAGAACATCGCCGATGGTATGGCTCTGGGCGTCGATGCGACCCCAACCACTTTCATGAACGGCCGCAAGTTGGTCGGCACCGTGGAATGGCCCGTGATGGAACAACTAGTAAATCTGGAACTCGAACATCAGACAAAAACTCCGGATGCTGGCGAAAACTGCGGCTGCGAGGTCAACATCCCCTCACTTCTGCCAACAAAACCTGCAACCCCGACCAAGCCCGGCATCGGAAAATAATATGCGACGCAACCTGCTGCTTTCGACCATCTTCATCGGGGCAGCAGGAATTGCGTTTGCCGCTGATGTTGCTGTTCATATCGACGCGAAAGGCTATGCAGCCGATGTCCGCTACCTCGCATCCAACAAGCTGAAAGGCCGAGCCACAGGTTCTCCCGAACTGGAAATGGCTGCGGCCTTTATTCAACAACAGTTCGCCTCCTTCGGCATCAAACCCGTTCCTGGCCACGGCTATCTTCAGGAATACACCGCGACCCTGGGCGCGCATCTGGGTCCCCAGAATCAAATGCGGGCGACCGTCGCAGGCCAACCAAGCAAGCTATCGGTCGGCGCTGGTTTCATTCCTTTCAGTTCGTCGTCATCTGGGACTGCCGACAATGTTTCTGTCGTCTTCGCTGGCTATGGCATTACCGCGAAAGATCTGAACTACGATGACTACGCGGGTCTCGACGTTAAAGACAAATTCGTCCTAATACTCCGTCATGAGCCTCAGGAGAATGACGCTAAGAGTGCCTTCGACGGCCGCCAGCTTACTTCTCACGCGACGTTCGTGAACAAAGCAGTGAACGCCAAGATGCATGGGGCGAAGGGCATCATCATCGTCAACGACACCGCCAATCATGTCGGCGAACGCGATTCCCTACTCTCTTTTGGCCAGTCTTCAGGCCCCACGGACGCTGGTTTACTGTTTGTCCAGGTCACAGCCAAGACTGCGGAGCATTGGCTTGCCAGTTCCGCCCCCAATCGGAACCTATCATCGATCATTCAAGGCATCGACAAGGATCTGAAGCCCGAATCGTTCGCCCTACCCGGCATCTCGATCAGCATGAAGATCGAAATCGTGCATGAATCGAAGGCCGTCCATAATGTAGCTGCCTACATTCCTGGCTCGACCAACGAATACGTCATCATCGGCGCTCACTACGACCACCTTGGCCTCGGTGACGAGCATTCTCTCGCCCCGTCGCAGATCGGCAAGATCCACCATGGCGCAGACGACAATGCTTCCGGAACCGGAGGCGTACTAGAGCTAGCTCGATGGTTCGCCAAACAGCCTCAACCCAAGCGCGGAATTTTGTTTATCACTTTTTCTGGAGAGGAGCTGGGACTTCTAGGAAGCTCGTACTACACGACCGCCCCGCTGCTCCCTCTGGAGAATGCGGTTGCGATGCTGAATATGGACATGATCGGCCGCATCAACAGCGACGGCAAGATCTATGTAAACGGCACCGGCACTGGATCTACCCTGGGCCGCATCGTCGCCGGTGTGCCCGTCCCCGCCTCCCTGAAGATCGACCTCTCGGAATCCACAGGCTACGGCGGCAGCGATCACATTTCGTTTCAAGCCAAAAAGATTCCCGTAATTTTCTTCTTTTCCGGGTTACACGGCGATTATCACAAGCCAAGCGACACATTCGACAAGATTAATGTGGCTGGCGCAGTCGACTTGTTAGGTTACGTCGCGCACATCACCGACGCGTTACTCGCCGCACCCGACCGTCCTACGTTTCAACAGGTCGCCGAACCAGCCAACGCACACTCGGGCGGAACGGTCTCGTCATCAGGCTACGGACCCAACTTCGGCAGCGTGCCGGATTTCAACGAACCCCCGAAGGGTGTTAGGTTTGCAGACGTTCGGGCAGGTACACCTGCGGCAAAAGCGGGCCTCAAAGCGGGCGACATTCTGATCGAATTCGATGGCAAAGAGATCGCCAATCTCTACGATTTCACGTACGCACTGCAGGCCCATAAGCCGGGAGATGAGGTACCAGTGAAGGTACTCCGAGGTACCCAATCAATTGAGGCAAAAGTACTGCTTACTCAACGAAATTGATCTGACATACTTGCTTTGCGATGAACCCGCAACCCAAGCCAATGACCAACCTGAATGCCGCGCAGCATGAGATTTCCTTCACCGAACTGAAGAGGTTGAAA